>JANNUY010000135.1:0-7861 GCA_031414155.1 Acidobacteriota bacterium | reverse complement strand
TCTTGCGTTTGCGCGGCGCGGCGTCGTCAGTGTCGCGGGAATTACGCGGCAACCCGCGTCGTTGCGTATGTCGCGCGGCTAGTTCGCTTGTCTTGGTTGCAGTGGTTCTTTTTCGCTCGGTCATTGGGGATGCTCTGATTTCTGTGTAAGGCAGGTTAATAATCTGCCTTACGCTTATTCAAACTTGCCTGCCAACTCTTCGTCGTCATCCGGCCAGGGCATTGGCGCGTGAGTGCGCGTCACATGTGAACGCAACTCGTGTTCGACCCGCTCACGAATCAACGTGGACAAGTCAAACATCTCTGGCATATCAGTTGGTTGAACCGGCTTATCATCCGCAGCGGTTTGCGTGTGGACGATCTCAATCGGTTCGTCTTCTTCGACTTCTTCATTCGGTGACGGCACGACGCGTAGGTGCGAAGGTCGCTGATAAATCGTCGCGGCGTAACGCGCATGCCGCGCGCGATCTGTCTCAAGCAACACCTTTTCTGCCGTACTCGCGGTTAGCCGCAACGTCGCCGACAAAATCAAATCTTGCGGGTCGAACAACTCGCGTTCTTCGGCGTCTTGCAATGCGATGACCTGCAATCCGCTCCGGTCGGCGATGACGACTTCTTCGACGACGCTCCACAGGTAACGCCCCACGAGGCCAGTCACGTTGCGCAACGCGCCGCCTACGCTGCCAGTCACGCCGGCCAAACCTTCTAAACCTGCCAAACCGTTTTCAGCCGCAGCTTGCACGAGCGCCGCCAAGCTGTACCCGGCATGCACGCGCACCTGCGTGCCTTCGATCACGAGGCGTTCCTGCAACAGGCGCAAGCTGATGCCTACGAAATCGGTGCTGCTTTCCAACATCGAAGGCTTGGTTTCAAGCACGCGCCACGGCAAGTCGGCTTGATCTAACTGAAATACCAGTTGCGCCGCGCTCGTGATCGAATGCGGATAAACCAACGCCGCCAGTTTGTCGCCAAGTCCCAACGCGGTGGCGCTTCTTAGCTCCGTGCCTACGCGAAAGTCGGCTTCGGTGGCGACGGCCAGCGCAGCGATTTCTTCAAGCCGTGCGCTCGCGCGTGGTGATGAAGGCAGTAATGGTTTCGCTTCAGCTTCCATACTCAGAAAGTTCGGCGGCGGTTGAAATACGGGTTGCCGCAATTGGCTCAAACTTCTCACGATGTTTTTCTCCATTCACAAGGATGAAAGAAACTCTTCGCCTTGTTTATAAACACTGCCTGCACCCAGCGTCAGCACTAGGTCGCCGGGTTGAACGACCTCTTTCAACGCCGCCGCGCCTTGTTCGACCGCGCCAATCCAGCGGACGTTGCGATGGCCGAACTTGGCGGTTTCAGCGGCCAACGCCTCAGCCGTCACGCCGGGGATCGGGTCTTCGCTCGCGGCGTAAATGTCGGTGAGCAGCACTACGTCGGCGTCATAAAACGAACGCGCGAACTCTTCGTGCAGCGCGTGCGTGCGCGTGTAACGATGCGGTTGAAAGAGCGTGACGATGCGGCGTCCGGCGGTTTTTGCCGCCGCCAGCGTCGCGCGAATCTCAGTCGGATGATGGCCGTAATCGTCCACCACCAAAATATTTTGCGCTTCGATCAAGCCTTTGATCTCGAAGCGGCGACCCGCGCCCGCAAAGGCTTCCAATCCTTCGGCGATTTGTTCAAAGTTCAACTCAAGCTCGAAACCTACTGCGACGGCGGCCAGCGCATTCAACACATTATGTTCGCCCGGCACGTTGAGCTTGATGCGCCCCAGCGTTTCGCCGCGACGTTTGACCGTGAATTCAGAACCGAAAATCTCACGCTGAATTTGTACGTCACTCGCCGCCAATTCGGCGTGCCCGCGCATGCCATAAGTCACGATGCGCCGTTTGATTTGCGGGATGATCGTCTGAACGTTCACGTCGTCCAGACAAATGATGACCGCGCCATAAAACGGCACTTTGTTCACGAACTGAACGAAGTGATCTTTGATTTCGTCCAGCCCGCTGTAAAAGTCTAAGTGTTCGAGATCAATGTTCGTTACCACGGCAATCGTAGGCGACAGCTTCAAAAAACTTTTATCGCTCTCGTCGGCTTCGACGACCATGAAATCGCTGCGCCCCAGTTTGGCGTTGCTGCCCAGCGTATTCACGCGCCCGCCGACCACAATCGTCGGATCAATGCCCGCCTTATCGAGCATCGTCGCGCACATCGAAGTCGTCGTCGTTTTCCCATGCGAACCCGCGATGGCAACGCCGTATTTCAACCGCATCAGTTCAGCCAGCATCTCGGCGCGCGGAATCACCGGCACTTGCGTGCGGATGGCTTCGACGACTTCGGGGTTGTCGGCGCGCACGGCAGTCGAAGTCACAACGACTTGTGCGCCATCAATGTTTTCCAGCGCGTGGCCTTCAAACACCAGCGCGCCCAGCTTTTCCAGTCGGTCAGTCACGGGCGACTTGCGCGCATCAGAACCTGATACGCGATAGCCCAAATTGAGCAGCACCTCCGCGATGCCGCTCATCCCGATGCCGCCGATGCCTACGAAATGAATGTGTTGAAACTTCTTGAACATAGTTGCCGGTTGTCGGTTGTCGGTTGTCGGTTGTTTTCGCATCCGCAACATGACGCAACGACTAAATTCTCTCCGTCTCTCGGTCTCTCTATCTCTCCGTCTTCTCCGCAATCCGGTAGGCAAGATCAACGACCCGCTCTGCTGCATCGGGATGCGCGGGCTTGCGACTTGCCTTACTCATCGCATTCAACCGCTTAGCGTCTTTCGCCAATGCGATTAACTCATCCGCCAAACGCTGCGGCGTAAGTTCGGCCTGCAAAATCATTCGCCCTGCGCCCGCTTGCTCGACGGCTTCGGCGTTCTTGCGTTGATGATCGTCCGCCGCGAACGGGAAGGGAATCATCACCGCCGGTTTGCCCGCTGCCGCCAACTCGGCCACCGTCGTAGCTCCCGCGCGACAAATCACCAAGTCGGCATCGGCAAACGCTGTGACCATGTGTTGAATGAACGGTTGCGCCGTTGCGTTGACCGTTGAATCATCGGGCAACGTCGCGTAAGCCGCTTGCACTTTCGCCAAATCGCTCTCGCCGGTTTGGTGCGTAATGTTGAACCGCAAGCCTGAAGCCGCAAGCAAAGGCGCAGCACCGATCATCGCTTCGTTGATCGCGCGCGCGCCCTGACTGCCGCCGGTAATCAAAACCTCAAGCACGTCGTCTGCTGCCTTTTCCTCAATCGCAAAGAAATCTTTCCGCACCGGATTGCCTGTGATCTCAGCCTTATTGCCAAAAAACGTTTTCGCTTCGGCGAACGAAACCGCCGCCGCTTTAACGAACCGCGCCAGTACGCGATTGGTGAAACCCGGCAGCGCATTCGACTCAGCCACCAACGTAGGAACGCCCAACAGCGAAGCGATCAATACGACGGGGCCGGAGGAATAACCGCCTACCCCGATGACCACATCGGGTTTGAAGGCCGCGATCATTTGCCGCACGTCCCAAAAACTTTTGGGCAATAGCGCCAACGACTTTATGCGTTGCGCGATGCTCACGCGCTTTAACGCTGCGACTTCAATCAACTTTAATTCAAAGCCTTCGCGCGGGACGATTTTGGTTTCCAGCCCTTTCGCCGTACCCACAAAAACGATTTCGCTCGCCTCGTTGCGCCGCTTGAATTCCTGCGCGATGGCAATACCCGGATAAATGTGCCCGCCGGTTCCGCCGCCTGCGATCAGAATCTTGAGTGCGGAGTGCGGAGTGCGGAGTGCGGAGTTTGTATCGCTATTTATCATCGCACGGTTATTCAAGGGGTATAGTCTGATCGTTGCTTAAACTCAGCACTCAGCACTCAGCACTCAGCACTTTTTCCTTTGTGCAGAGACACATTCAACATAATGCCAATCGTCGCCAGTGTGACGATCAACGAAGTGCCGCCTGCGCTCACCAGGGGGAGCGGAATGCCTTTGGTTGGCAGCAAGCTTAGATTCACGCTGATGTTAAAGAACGCCTGCGCCACAATCGCCGTCGTGAAACCGATGACCAGCAATTGCCCGAACCGGTCGGGCGCGCTCGCACTGATGCGCAAGCCGCGATAAAGCAACACGCCGTAAGCCAGCACCAGCACGACGACGCCTTTGAAACCAAGCTCTTCGCCCATCACGGCGAAGATGAAATCGGATTGCGCTTCGGGCAGGTAAAACAATTTCTGTCGGCCTTCGCCAAAACCCATGCCGTTGAATCCGCCCGAACCGAGGGCGATGAGCGATTGCATGGCCTGATAGCCTTTGCCCAACGGATCGCTTTCAGGGTCGAGAAACGCCGTAACGCGCTGCCAGCGCCAGCCTACACGCATCACTAAGAGAATGAGGATGGGCAGCGTGAGCGGTACGAGTTTCATCAGGTGGCGCAACGGCATGCCCGAAGCAAACACCATCGTGGCGAAAATCAATCCGATCATCAGCGTCGTGCCGAAATCAGGTTCTTTCAAAATCAAAAAGGAAATGATCGAAATAATCACGCCCGCCGGGGCAATCGTTGCGCCGAAATTGGCGAGCAAGCCTTCCTCTTCGCGTTGCGCTAAAAACCACGCCAGAAAGACGACGAGTCCGGCTTTGGCGAGTTCAGAGGGTTGCAATGAAAATCCGCCCAGCCGCATCCAACGATGTGCGCCATTGATCTTGCCGAAAGCGAAGACGGCAATCAGCAACAGCGTCACCGCGCCCAAGCCCGCATAAATCAACAGCGGATTTTTGAACTGCCGATAATCAATGTGCATCAGCAAGATCATGGCGATGACGCCAACGACGGCATAACGCAACTGCGCCATCAACAGCGCCTGGTTGTTATCCATTGCCATTGACGCGCTATAAACCATGACTACGCCGCACAACACCATGCACAGCGTCGTCACCGTCAGCCATAAATCCCAACGGAGGGTTTCGATGTTTTGCAGAAGTCTTTTCATTCTCGTCAGTCGCTGTCTGGGCGGGGGATAAATCAAAAGGCAAAAGGCAAAAAGTCGGCACGTTTGCCTTTTGATTTATTCACCATTGATAACGCGTAAAGCCGCTTCCTTAAACACTCGTCCGCGATGTTCGTAACTTTGAAACATATCGAAGCTGGCACAAGCCGGAGCCAATAAAACAATGCTGTCAGTCGGAGCCGTGGATCCGTCGGTGTGTGAGGCCAACGCGAACCCCAAGCTGACAGCATCGTCCATCGTCGCGGCTCGATGCAGCGGTTTGGTGTCGGCCAGTGCCGCACCAATCTTGTCGGCAGCCGCGCCCATCAATATGACGTGGTCGCATCGCTCGCGCACCAGCGGCGCCAGCGGCGCATAATCGCTGCCTTTGTCTTTGCCACCCAAAATCACCGTGAGGCCGCCCGCAAAGGCTTCAAGCGCCTTGAGCGCGGCGTCTACGTTGGTGGCTTTTGAGTCGTTATAAAATTTCACGCCGTCGCGCGCGCCGACGTATTCAAGCCTGTGTTCAACGGCTTTGAATGTGCGTACCGTTTCGCGCATTGATGCAACGCTTACGCCGCACGCCAGTCCCGCGCCCAGCGCTGCCATCACGTTCTCTAAGTTATGTGTGCCCGGCAGCGGAATGTCGCCGAGCGTGAGCAGCACGTTCTCTTTGCCGCGCTCACGATGAACCACTTCGTTGCGGCGCAGAAAGATTCCGGCGGACAATTCGCGTTCGCGGCTGAACCAGATTTTTTTCGCCGCAGTCTGATCGCCCAGTTGAGCAGTCCATTCGTTATCAGCATTCAGCACTGCCCAGTCGTCTGGGGTCTGATTGAGGAAGATATTGTTTTTCGCCGCGCCGTAAGCCTCGACCGACTCATAACGATCTAAATGATCGGGCGTCAGATTCAAGTGTACGGCGACGTGCAAGTGCATTTGCGCGACGGCTTCGAGTTGAAAGCTGCTCAGTTCAACCACCGCGAAACTATCATCGGTTGAAGTCTCCGCCAGCGAAGTCAGCGCCGTGCCGATGTTGCCGCCAACTTGCGTTTTCAGCCCGCCCTGCTTGAGCAATTCGCCGATAAGCGTCGTGACGGTGGTCTTGCCGTTTGTACCAGTGATGCCTACAGCCCGACCGCACAGAAAGCGAAAGGCGAGTTCGGGTTCGCCGATGATCTCTACGCCGTGTGCGCGGGCGTGTTCAAACATTGGATTAGCGAGCGGTACGCCAGGTGAAACGACAATGAGGTCGGAAGAAGGAAACAATTCAAACGGATGACCTCCACCAATCAATTCAATGCCTTTGAGTTGGCTCGTGTCGCCCCATTGCTCGACGGGTTTGAGATCGTTGATCGTCACGCGCGCGCCGCGTGCTTGCAAAAAGCGCGCAGCCGCCAAGCCGCTGCGCGCTGCGCCGACGATCAGTATGTTTTTGCCTGCAATCTGCATACGATCAAAAGAATCGCGGAGCGTGTCCGTAGCCCGACCGTTAGCGAGGGCTACATTGATGTTGCGTACTTGTTTGCCGAAGGGCGCGTCACCGAGCCCTCGCTAACGGACGGGCTACGGACACGCGTAGCATTTAACGCAATTTCAACGTAATCAAACTCAACAACGCGAAAAGAATTGCCAGAATCAAAAAGCGAAAGACGATCTTCGATTCTTTCCAATCCAACAATTCAAAATGGTGATGAATCGGCGACATCTTAAAGACACGCTTGCCGCGCAACTTGAACGACGTCACCTGAATCATCACGGACAAGGCTTCCATCACGAATACGCCGCCGAGAATGGGCAGCACCAGTTCTTGTTTTATCAAAACCGCAATCGTACCCAACGCCCCGCCGATGCCCAGTGAGCCTACGTCGCCCATGAATACTTCGGCGGGCGGCGCGTTAAACCAAAGAAAGCCCAGACTCGCGCCCACCAATGCGCCGCCGAAAATCGTGACTTCCCATATGCCAGGCGTATGAACGAGGTCGAGATAATTGGCAAATATCTTGTGGCCGGTGATGTAAGTGAACGCCGTGATGGTTGAAGCCGCTACCACAGTGATGCTAATCGCCAAACCATCCAGTCCATCGGTCAGATTCACCGCGTTCGTCGTACCCATCAACACAAAAATGATGAAGCCACTGTAAAGAGCCACTAACACGGCGTAAGGCAATCCGCCCAATATGACGGCGTGAAAGTTTTTGAAAAAGGGCACGTTCAGCACTGGCTCATACTTCATCACGCCAAAGAGCAACGCGCTGACGGCGAGGCCGACGACGAATTGCCAAAAGAGTTTCTGTTTGCCCGTCAAACCGAGGCTGCGTTTTTTGGCGACCTTGATGTAATCGTCCGCAAAGCCAATCGCACCGCTGCCGACCATGCCAAGCAACGCGACCCATACGGCCCAGTTGCGCAAGTTCGCCCACAGCAACGTAGCCACAATCACCGAACCCAAAATCATCACGCCGCCCATCGTCGGCGTACCGCGTTTGGCTTGATGATGCGCTGGGCCTTCTTCGCGGATTTCCTGTCCGAACTTGAATTCGCGCAGCTTGCGAATTACCCACGGCCCCAACAAAAGACTCAAGAACAACGCTGTCAACGCCGCACCTGCCGTGCGAAAGGTGACGTACTGAAAGACATTAAACACCTTCAACGCCGCCCACTGGCTGGCGTATCGCTTGAATAAAAACTCGTAGAGAAGGTGATAAAACATCTGTCAGTGGTCAGTGGTCAGTGGTCAGTGGTCAGTGGTCAGTTGAATTTCAATCAACCACATTGCCATGACGCTGCCACTTTCTTCGTCGCGTAGCGACGGCTGACTTTAGCCGTGGGTTTCTAACCCACGGAAAGTCGGCGAAGCGGTTTTGCGTCGCGTTAGCGACGCCTGAATCGGGTGTCTCGCAAG
>JANNUY010000134.1:0-4024 GCA_031414155.1 Acidobacteriota bacterium | reverse complement strand
CATCAGTCTGAGATAATAAAAATTATCAATTTGCCGGAAGAGGCAATTCAAAGCTTTATATCGGCAATGGGTGAAGCCCCTTTACTTTTTGAACCCAAGAAGTTAGCGATTTTTCTAGCTTCCCGCGTCAAGGGGATAGCTACATCAGATATTGAACATTTACTTTATGTCATTATTCCTCTTTATGTCGTTCAATCTACCTCTAATATTTCACTGACAGAGTTCGTTCGGGATTTAGTAAGAGCGGTAGAGGGGAGAATTCCGAAAATAACACCGCACGCTCGCGAAGGTTATATACGACTACTAACTTCGATATTAGACATAGATAAATTAAGGGCTATTTCTAAAGCGGTTGGAGTTGCCCGTGATCGTGAGCACATCCTTAACTCCGTTCGCGTGTTTACGGAAATTCGACCGATATTTGCTGAAGACCCTGACTGCCCCCCTTTAGCGATGTCTTTATTCCATACGCTTAAGATTGCTTACCTTGACGCTAGAGAGCAAAAAAATTTTTTCGTTACGTTAGACGATGAATCGCTCAAAAGATTAAAAAGTGCGCTTGAGCACGCGGAGAGAAAGAGTGCCAGCCTGAGATCAATGTTGACTCGCGTCGACATGCCTCTAATTGATGGTGAATAGTGAGAGGATAGTGATGCAACTTAAAGACTTCGGTGGTATTCAAGATTGGGACATTGAGAGGAGCGAGGCCAGTCTGCTTGAAGAGATACTGTCTCCTAACTATGGTTATTATGATGTAGAAGTTATTCTCCCGCAGGTAGGTAGGTCGCGCACTGACGAAGAAGAGCAGGATCAGGATATAACTTGGCCAGAGTATATTGATTCCCAAGACCAACCAACTTCCAACGAACTGCTAAGAGTTATTGAGGAGTCTCGACATCTTCTTGAATTAGGTGATGACTGGGATGGAGAAGGCGGCTTGGGGTATGCGGAAGAGACTTGGTCACGCGCAATACGGTTCTTGACAGATAACGTGCTACGCCTACAACATCTGACACAGCAAAGTGTTATAATCCCATTTATTGACCCAGGTCCCTACGGAAGTATTGATATTCATTGGCGCACAGATAAGTGTGAGTTACTAATTAACGTACCTCAAGAGTCCGATAAACCGCTTGGATTCTATGGGGATAACTTTGGAAGTAGCTCCATTAAAGGAAAACTAGACACATCTGAAAATAACGAATGGATAATGTTGTGGTTGATGAAATAGCCTCCCTCTGGCCTAGTGAAGAAATTCCAGATGAAGATTGGCTTTACATGCGGGTTCACTGCCAATTCGTCAAAGGTGAACATCTGAGCCCATCTGTTTTCAAAAACATGCCCACCGAAAAGGATGGGATGTCTACAGACTGGAACAAGTACTCTACGCCAGGGCAAACCAGGGGGCGGGGAGCCAAACCGCCTGATTTTTACTACATAATAAAAATGCTTGTGGGGTCTGTGCGCAAAATCCAAGGGCAGAGAGTTGAGCACACTCCCAATCCCGAGATGGACAACCGAGCACATACAGATGTCTGGGGAGAGAAGAATGAACAAGTCAGAATGCTTTTGGGACGTATCGCGCAGAGAATCCCTGCGGACGAACTATAAATGAAGCGATCCTTTAGTTTACCAGTATCGCATTCGCACAAGAATTGCAAAGCCTGTCACGGCGGCGAACGGTGAGAAGCGATCCTTTAGTTTACCAGTATCGCATTCGCACTCTCCATGATCTCCTGCCTGCATTAAAGTGATTGCTACTCAAAAATGGGCCTTAATTTATTTTTACGCTTTCGCGCATCTGACGGAATTGTAACCTTGAACTATATTGCCGACATAAATGTCGGCTCAAAAAGTCAAACTAAGGCAATTCAATTTCATTCATTGCTATAAACAAACTGGTTAGCCATCCTTTAGCCTGTGGCAAGCAAGTTGCTACGCGATTAGTGAAATAGCTTGCACTCAGTGCGAGCGTCACGCATTCATCAAATTCAATTCAACACTTTGGGAGAAACAAGAGACACCTATGAGTACATCAGGCAATCAAGGACGTTTGTGGGCAGTGGCCGAAGTCAGCAAGCGCACACCCCGTGAAATCGGCAATGGACAAAAGGCTTCAGACATTTTCGGCGCGAATACTTTCAACGCGAAGGTGATGTCAGAAAAGTTGCCGAAAGCCGTTTATAAATCGTTGCAACAAACCATCAAGGCGGGCAAGCAGCTCGATCAATCAATCGCGCCCGCCGTAGCGCACGCCGTCAAAGAGTGGGCGATTGAAAAAGGCGCAACGCACTATACGCACTGGTTCCAGCCCAACACCGGCATCACGGCGGAAAAGCATGACGCCTTTCTTTCGCTGGACAGCGACGGCAACGCCATCGAACGTTTCGACGGAGCGCAATTGATTCAGAGCGAACCGGACGCTTCGTCGTTCCCGTCGGGCGGCCTGCGCGCTACGTTTGAAGCGCGCGGCTATACGGCGTGGGATCCGGGTACTCCGATCTTTATTCTCGAAGGCGCGAACGGCAAAACGCTCTGCATTCCGTCGGTATTCATTTCCTATCACGGCCAGTTGCTCGACAAGAAAACGCCGTTGTTGCGCTCTGACGAATTCCTGAACATCAATGCGCAGCGCGTGCTTAAACTGTTCGGCAACAACGCATCGCGCGTATTTTCGACGCTGGGGTCTGAGCAGGAATACTTCCTAATTGACGAAGCGTTTTTCACGCTGCGCCCCGACCTGGTCGCCACCGGTCGCACATTGATTGGCGCGAAACCGCCCAAAGGACAGGAACTCGAAGATCAATACTTCGGTGCAATCAAAGCGCGCATTCTCGCTTTTATGCAGGAACTCGAACACGAACTGTTCAAGCTCGGCATTCCCGCCAAGACACGCCACAACGAAGTGGCTCCGTCGCAATTTGAAATGGCTCCGATTTTTGAAGCCGTCAGCGTCGCCACCGATCACAACCAGTTGACGATGGAATTTTTGCGCCGCGTCGCCAAACGCCACAACCTCGCGTTCCTCATTCACGAGAAACCGTTCGCGGGCATCAACGGCAGCGGCAAACACAACAACTGGTCAATGTCTACGGACAATGGCGAGAACCTGCTCGAACCAGGCGCGACGCCTGAGAAAAACTTGCAGTTCCTCGTCTTTCTGCTGGCAACGATGAAAGGCGTATTCAA
Organism: Acidobacteriota bacterium; assembly: GCA_031414155.1. Taxonomy (GTDB): domain Bacteria; phylum Acidobacteriota; class Blastocatellia; order RBC074; family RBC074; genus JACPYM01. Next base: position 835 of record JANNUY010000134.1, on the reverse strand, counting down.
GCATCAAGGCGCATTGCGCGCGGCGATTGCCGGTTCGGGCAACGATCATCGCCTCGGCGCGAATGAAGCGCCGCCCGCGATCATTTCGGTTTTCCTCGGCGAGGCGCTGACGAACATTCTCAACGCTATCGAATCAGGCAAACTCAAAGGTGCAAATTCAGAAAAACAGGTCATCGCGTTGGGCTTGTCTAAGCTGCCTGAAATCGCCAAGGACAACACCGACCGCAACCGCACTTCGCCCTTTGCTTTCACGGGCAACAAGTTCGAGTTTCGCGCGGTGGCTTCGTCGGCTTCGACTGCGACGCCAATGGCTACGTTAAATGCCGCCGTCGGCGAAGCGTTGGCAGAAATGGCTACGCGCCTTGAGGCTTCGTTGAAAAAGACGAAAGACTTCGACAAAGCTGTATTGGATGTCGCCAAAGAATTCGTCAGCGAAACCAAAGCGATTCGTTTTGAAGGCAACGGCTATTCCGACGAATGGCGCGACGAAGCGGCCAAACGCGGCTTGCTGAATCTTGCCAAATCGCCCGAAGCATTGGCACAACTTAAGACCAAAGAGGTCAAAGCCTTGTTCGCCAAATCGGGCGTTTATAAGGCCGATGAACTTGATTCGCGCTATCACCTCGAAATCGAGCGCTATATCAAAGACCTTGAAATCGAAGTCGCTGCGCTCAAAGACATCGCGCTCACGATGGTCTTGCCTGCTGCTTATAAGCATCAGGGGCAACTCGCCGGTTCGATTACGGCACTCGTTGCCGCAGGCATAGATGGTTCAGCTGTCGCCAGTCAGAAAGCCGAACTCGCCAGCTTCGCAGCATTGATCGGTGCGTTGAAT
>JANNUY010000133.1:0-3032 GCA_031414155.1 Acidobacteriota bacterium | reverse complement strand
GGTCAAGGCCGCTCCGTGGGTCTAATTCAAATAACTTGCTGTTATAAGTGTAATTTACCGCTCCGCTCAGGCCATTACGCCCGGCAGGCAGAGAAGCCAGCGGGAAATGAAACATCAAATTACCCGAAACAGTATTGATGTTCTCAATGTCTGAGAGCGCGTAAGAAGAAGTCGGATTCAAACCGCGCCCTGTTGATGGCGGATTATTGGTATTCTGCGAGAATGCCGGGGCGTTACCCATAAATAACGCGAACAAAACAGCGCATAATGTTTTCAAGTAATTCATTCCGTTATTGCTTGATGTCGGTTTGGCTTTCATAACGCTCTACTCCTAATTCAATTGGTTGGTTTATCTTGCCAATCTGCGGTTAGGCAAACCTTTATCTGGCGGGTTTGCTCCAGTATTCGATAATGCTCGTTAATTTTCTGTTTCAGCTATGGTTGATTGAAGATTCGGTCATTAGCTGCGGCGGCAATCGTCACGTTAGTAAAGGCCAGACTTGATGTTTCTACGCCATCCTCGAGTCGGGTGATCTTTCCCGGTACTTTTTGTCCATTGATATTTGACCAATTGGAAAAACGCACTTCGATATTCTTTTTAGAATTCTTTTCCTCGTAACGGACAAGCTCCAACAATTGTGAGTCGGAATTGAAATAAAAAAACTTTTGCTGGCGGCCTAACTCTTTTTTGATCTTAATTTGGTCTTCCATTATGTAAGGGGCGTAATATGGTCCCTGATAGTTCGGCGTATTGCCATCGTCCGTTCTGAAACGCGAACCTAGAAAACGCAGCGCTCTTCCTTCCATCTGGGACTGGAAGAAATGTTCGGACGAGTCGGCTAGCAGCGATTCAACCTCGTCTTCCTCTCTTTTGCTGAGTGCTTTTTTTGAGCTTTTGAGGAATTCACCATCATAAACCCTTACACCGTCTTGCTCTTCCAGCCGTAACTTATCGGGGTATTCTAAAATCAATCGAGCCTGCAATTTCTCACTGCGCCCGCGACTCAGCGTGCCATTCATAATTAATCGCTCTTGGCCGGGCTTTTCTATTCGGTCGCCATGCGCCATCAAGGTATCCTGCAACTGCGGCCATAACTTGCTTCGCTTGATATAGGAGGTAGGCGAAGCATTTTGGCTTTGCATGGATTCTTTTTCCTTGTAGCTCGCCTGACTGGCGACAAACGCGAACCAACTAATTACGACAAGGCTAAAGGCTAAAGGCGCGATCTTTTTCATGTTTTTCTCCTAAGCATCAACCAGCAAATGCGATGAAGCATTCTTTAGCTAATTTAATCCCAAAGTATGAGCGGTGAGTACACCTCGCCCGGCACCCTTCAGGTGAAAATTAGACTGTTAAACTTACCCGCGCGTGTAGGGGCGAGTTATGCGCGCGGGAAGTTTTAGTTATTCGAGAACGTCGCGGAGTATAGGCAAACCGCTCATGAAGAAAATGGATGAAACTCCGGTTTTACCATTGGCTACGACAATTTATTTTTGAGACGCCAGCGGCGGTATTCCCGAGGCGAGAGTTTGCGGTCGAGTTTGAAATCGCGCGAGAAATGGTAAACGTCTGCGTAATCAGACTGATAAGCGATCTCGGTAATTTGCAATGTCGGGTTGACGAGTAACTCGCAGGCGTGGTCGAGCCTGAGTTTTTTCACGTATTGTCCCGGAGTCATTTGGGTTTTTGCCTTGAAGGCCGAAAACAGTTGCGAGGGCGAAAGCTCGGCCAAAGTCGCCAGCGCCTCCGGCTTTAATTTGGCTTTGCGCGCTTCGGTTTCTTCTGCGGCCTCAAATTTGCCAGGTGGGGGTAAGGCATGTAGTTCGAGATGTGTGATAACGGTAAAGATGCGCCGACTCATAAGGAATCCTCCTATGACTGAAAAACGTTGAAGTTATGGCACCACCTGTTGCAGACCGTGAGTGAGTTAGGGCAATCGGGCTGATTCCTGAAATTCTCCCAGATCGGCGTGAGACAGTTGGCATCTTGTCTCGTCAGGGGAAATTCATGGTTCAGACGTTTAGTGGGGGAAGAGCGTGGCGGAATATAAGCAACGCTTGCCTGAGAAACAAGCCGGGGCAGGGTTGAGTTTTTTTATTTACGAGTGAACAAGGCTTTCCCAGCGATTACGCTGTGATCCTTATGTCGAACTCACGTTCATCAACAAAAAAGCGGATTGCGAAGCCTTACGCTCCGCAATCCGCCATTGGACATCAATAAAACAACCACGCCACCGCTAAGCTGTTGCGGACGAAGCCGCCGCACCCGTCTCATCCGCAATCGCCGCATGTGCCGCCGCGAGCAACGCAATGGGTACGCGATAGGGCGAGCAACTCACGTAATTCATCCCTACTTTGTGGCAGAAGATGACCGATTCGGGATCGCCGCCGTGTTCGCCGCAGATGCCGACTTTGAGATCAGCCTTGGTCGAACGGCCTTTCTTGATGCCGATGTCTACGAGTTGGCCGACGCCGGTTTGATCGAGTACCTGGAACGGATCGTCGCCGTAAATTTTCTTGTCTACGTAAGCAGGCAAGAACTTGCCACTGTCGTCGCGGCTCAGGCCCATCGTCATTTGCGTCAAGTCGTTAGTGCCGAAGCTAAAGAACTCGGCGACTTCGGCAATTTGATTCGCCGTGAGTGCGGCGCGGGGGACTTCGATCATTGTGCCGACGAGGTAATCAACCGTGACGCCTTCGCGCTCGAAGACTTCAGCGGCGACGCGACGCACGACATCCGTTTGCAGCTTGAGTTCGACGACGTTGCCGACGAGCGGAATCATGATTTCGGGCTTCACCGTTTTGCCTTCTTTTTGCACGATGACGGCGGCTTCAAAAATAGCGCGCGCCTGCATCTCGGTGATTTCGGGATAAATGATTCCGAGACGGCAACCGCGATGGCCGAGCATCGGGTTGAATTCATGTAGTGATTCGACTTTGGCTTTGGCCTCTTTGAACGGCATTTTGATTTTAGCCGCGAGGTCTTTGAGCGCCTTGTCGTCGTGCGGCACGAATTCATGCAGCGGCGGATC
>JANNUY010000132.1:0-9619 GCA_031414155.1 Acidobacteriota bacterium | reverse complement strand
GTTCGGATCGGTCGCCGCCTCGCGCGTCAGTTGCGTAGCTTCATTGATAAGTTTGACCTTTGCGCCCGGCACGGTTGCGCCGGAACTATCCGTCACCGTGCCAGAAATGCGGCCAAAGATCGTTTGCGCCTGCACGCCTGTTGTAAGAAACAGCCCCAGCAAGGTGATGAACAAATATTTATTGAGTCGAACCTGAATTTGCATACAAGCCTCCGTCGCGGTGATTTTTTGGTGTTGATGAAATACAATCCTGTTGCGCCAGAAACGATAACTATCTCGATGATTTGATTGAAGTAATTACTCAGTAACCGAAGGTAACAGCGTGCCTGTTACTTTCGGGTATCCGCTTTTTTCGCAATGGTTAAGCAGCAGGAAATCACGCCACAACTCGTCACCGCTGAAGTAGAAAAACTGCTCGACGGCGAGGCGCTGCGCGGCAAAGAAACGCTGCGCGTGTTGCTGTCCTATCTGGTGGGAAAGACGCTTGACGGGTCGGCAGAGGTGCTCAAAGAATACACAATTGGCGTTGAGGCGTTTGGCAAACCGGAAAGCTACAACCCGCAGGAAGACGCTTCGGTGCGTGTGCAAATCGGTCGGCTCAGGCAAAAACTGGAAGAGTATTACCGCACCGAAGGAGTACAAGATTCGCTGGTCATCGAATTGCCCAAACGACAATTTGCGCTGCTCTTTCACGCACAGGCTGAGGAAGTTGCCACGCCACTTGCCAGCCAACTCGTTCAGGTTGAGCCGGCTGAGACAACTCTTGTTTTGCCCGTGACGCCGCGCGGGATTTCGTGGCTGTCGTTATTGGCTGGCGCGCTCGCTATGGCATTGGTCTGGGCAGGCTGGAGCTTTTTCAAACCACGCGCCACCGTCCAACCACCTATGGCTGCCTCAGCTATCAGCGCCGAACTCGCCGAACTCTGGCAGCCCTTTTTCATCGGCGACCGCCCGATCACGATGGCAATGACGATGCGTCCATTTCTTCGTTATGATCGCGGTGTGATTCGGGAATGGAGCATGGCGAGTATGGACGCCGAAGCGCAGGAACAACGGTTGCGCGAATTGAAACAACTTCTCAAGACCGAGCGACTCGTAGCGTGGGACAAAACCTACACCAGCTTTGGCGAAGCGACGGGCATCTTTTTGCTGACCAAATTATTCGACCGGCAGCAACGCGAATTGCAACTCAAACGGCAGGACGCGCTGACCTGGGAAGACATCGCCGCGCAAAACGTCATCTTCGTCGGTTCGGGTAAAGCAGGCATGTTCGAGCGCATTCCTGTGCAACTGGCCTTTGAGCAAAAAAACAACAACACCATTCGCAACCTGAAACCAGAGGCAGGCGAGCCCGTCGAATTTCTCACGCCGCCACCCGATCCCAAAGATTTCATGCAACAGGAAGATTACGCGCTCATCAGCGTCGTCCCCGGATTGCACGGCAAAGGCGAGATCATCGCCTTCGGCGGTGCATCGAGTTCCGGTCTGTGGGCCGCCGTAGAATTTATGACTGAACCGCGCTACGCCCGCGAATTGCTCACCAAACTCAAAGCCACTACCGGAAAACTCCCGCGCCATTATCAGGTTGTAATACACGCGCGCTTTGAATCGCTCGTTCCTGTCGAAATCAAATATGTCGCACATCGAGATTTGTGAACCTCTGAAACAGTTCAGAATGGCGGGAGCGAAATGCTGCAGGAAATCTCGTTGAAAAACGGGCGCGTCGGGCAATCGAACTATCACCAACATCCGCTGGTGAAGATGTCGCAAACACCATCCATCGAAGTGCATTGGATCAAATCCAACAATCCGCCAACCGGTTTGGGCGAACCGGCGCTGCCGCCAATTCTGCCCGCGATTGCGAACGCAGTCTTCACGGCGAGGGGCGAACGCATCCGCACGATGCCGATGACAAAACAGGGCTTTAGCTTTGCGTAAACCTATCTATCTCTCAGTAACGAGTAGCGTGAAAACATAGAACGCTCCTACATTCGCCTATCCTTCCTCTCGTTTTGAGTGTGTATAGATAGGTAGCGTTTCCAGCAAGGAGCCACGAATGAAGGCTTTTATTTACGCAGCCTGTGGAAGGTTCCACCACAGCTAAAGATTGTCACCGGTCCAACGCTGGAAGTGCATTGTGTAGTCGTCAAGGTCATTCTCGTAGCGACTGGCACGGCTGAGTCGGACACGACACCGACGTTCAGCCTACGCACGAGATGGGTCACGAATTGGCAGGCGGTTTGGGAGCCACAGCTTTGGGCGGTTCGACTTGTTGTTGTGGTGGTTGACGGCGCTGACGCGGTTGTTTCGGTACGGGTTTGGCGCTGGCGAGTTCGATAAGTGTTTTGAGGACGGCTTCTTTCTGCGCGGCTTCGAGTATGAGGTAACGGTGCTTGCCGTCAGGCGCGGAGGTGAACTGCGTGCGACCGTCATCTGTCACACGAATCGTACCCGGCGCTGATAATTTGAAATCGTTGGCGGTTGAGCGCACCGCGTAAAGCATCGCGGTCATTGCTGAGGTTGGCGCGTCATAGGGTATGGCTTGATAGGCGCGATATGCGTCAACGACAGGATGAGCAGGCGTCCAGGCAAAATCTTTTTCGATACTGGCGGCTGGGTATAACAGCGCTGCTCCCAACTCATCACCTGCCGCAACAATGGGCGTAGGCCATTCGGCAAATAGTTTTTTTGCGGCTTGAACATCTGTTTTGAAATTGAATGACGGTTCGCCGTTGGGATAAGCGCCGCCTGTCACGACAAGAAAACGCACTTTCTGTGCGATGGCTTCTTTCACGCCGGGCAGATCAAGCATACGGGCGAGATTCGTGGCGGGGCCGGTGAGAACTACGACACAGCTTTGATCGGCTTGCGCGAAGATGGCATTGCGCAACACGGTGCGGGCATCGGCGGTGTCGTTGAGATTTTCGACGCCGTGCTGATAAAGCGCCTTGCCGTCTTCGGTGCGACGCGCCAGCGGAATCGTCAACATCGGCGTGTCTTCGGGCAACTTGCCAGAGTCGGCCAAGCCAACAGGCAGCGTTCTGCCGATAACGCCGAAGGCTCCGCTGGCAGCGCCTCCATAAAAACGCGAGATCGCTTCTAAAAATGCGGCGGCTTTCAGATTAGGTTTACTGATGCTTAAGGCCAGGATGCGCACTTCGTTTTTGCCGTCGAGGCCATAAAGCAAAGCCAACGCCAACGCTTCGTCAATGCTGTTGCCAAGTCCGCAATCGAGAATGATGCCGAGTGATGGCGCTTGTCCTTGAAACTGCATCTCGCAATATCCTCATAAAGTCGCCCACGAAGGAAACGCGAAGTGAAAGCGGGCTTATCTGTTTCAGCACAATGCGAGTCTTGGTTGTGCTGAAATATCTGGAAAGCCTTCGTGTCTGCTGCGTGTGTCTTCGTGGGCAGATTGATTAGCTCAGATTCAACCCATCCAGCCGTCCGGTTGAATCGCCGAAATGCTCTACGTTGACGCCCATGCGATCCATCATCGTGAGATAGAGATTCGCCATCGGTGTTTCGCGGCGAAAGACGTGACGATAGCCGGGCTTAAACGAACCGCCGCCGCGTCCGACGAGCATTGTCGGCAAGTCTTCGTGCGTATGACGATTGCCGTCACCGAGGCCTGCGCCATAAACGATCATCGAATTATCGAGAATGTTTGAATCGCCTTCTTTGATTGATTTCAGGCGCGTCAGCCACGCGGAAAGCTGTTTGACGTGGTATTCGTTGATTTGCGAGACCTTTTCGATCTGGCTTGGATTGTTGAAATGGTGCGTGAGCGGATGATGTCCGTCAGGAATGCCGATTTCACGATAAGCGCGCGAAGTGCCTTCGCTAGTGATGAGAAACGTGACGATGCGCGTCATATCAGCCTGAAAAGCGACCGTAATCATATCGGTCATTAACTTGAAATGTTCGGCAAAATCAGCGGGCACGCCATAAGGCTTATCCATGCCCGGATTGATTTGCGCGTTGTCGCTTTCGGCTTTTTCCAGTTGGCGTTCGATCTCACGGATGGAGGAAAGATATTCATCCAGCTTGCGTTTGTCGGTTGGGCCAAGTGAGGTTTGCAGCTTTTTCGTATCCGCCACGACAACGTCAAGCACGCTACGGCGAATACGGGCTTGTTGCGCGCGGGCTTCGGGCGTTAGGTGCGCGTTGTTGCCAAAGAGGCGCTCAAACAACTGGCGCGGATTCAAAATCGGCGGCAGCGGTTGGGTTTGGCTGCGCCACGCAAGGTTGTTGGTATAAGCGCACGAATAACCTGAATCGCAATCGCCCGCCTGTCGCGCATCATCCATCCCGATTTCAAGTGAAGGAAAACGAAACTTGCTGCCGATTTGATTGGCTACGATTTGATCAGCCGAGATGCCTGACAAAATGTCTGACTTGGTTTTGCGCACATGAACGCTGGTCAGATAAGAACCGCAACAACGTCCGTGATCGCCTGCGCCATCGAGCCACGCGCGTCCGGCGTTGTTGGTCAGATTGCTCAACAGCGCGAAATCGTCTTTGAGCGGTTCCATCGCTTTCAAAGCGCGCGGTAACTCGCCCAGCTTGCCTTCGTAATTCGGATTCCAATGTTCTTTGATAATGCCGTTGGGCACATAGGCGAACATCATCCGCACTGGTTTATCACCCGGCAGTTTGCTGGCTGCAAAGGCAGGCGTCATCGCGTCGAGAAACGGCAGGGCGATTGCTGCGCCTGTGCCTTTGAGCAGGCTTCGGCGTGAAATGGATTTGCGGGTAATCATCGTTGAGAAATCTCCTTTGCATTCATAGCAGCGTCTTTGCGAACGGCTTCGCCGCGACGCGATTGAAACGGCAAGCTTTGCGCGATTTCATAAATCAGCGTTTGAAAGCGGTAATCATTCGCCACCAGCTTGCGCTGAATGTCGTTGACGACCGGGCGGTCATAACGCTCAATGGCGCGCCCCAGCGAATAGGTCAGCATCTTTTGCGTCAGGCAGCGTGCAAACTCAGGCAATTCAGCTTTGAGCAACGTACGCATCTCAGCCGGTGTAACGAACGATTTGCCGTTCGGAAACGTGCCGCCCGCATCAATCTGAAACTTGCCATCCATCGTGCGCCAACGCCCAATTGCGTCGTAATTTTCCAGCCCGAACCCCAGCACATCCATGCGGCTGTGGCACGAAGCGCAAGTCGGATTGGTGCGATGTTTTTCAAGTTGTTGCCGCAACGAACTGGCGCTGCCGACGGCTTCTTCATTCAACGTTGGCACGTTCGGCGGCGGTGGTGGTGGCGGCGTGCCGAGAATGTTTTCGAGCAGATACTTGCCGCGAATGACTGGCGAAGTGCGCGTCGGATAGCTAGAAACCGTCAACACGCTCGCGTGCGCGAGAATGCCGCCGCGTTGATCGCCGCGTGGATCGTTGGAAAGCGTGACGCGGCGAAAGTCTGGGCCGGTGACGCCTTCGATGCCGTAATGCCGCGCCAGCCGTTCGTTCAAAAACGTGTATTTGGCGTCGAGAAATTCTGACAACGGACGGTTCTCGCGCAAGATGGATTCAAAGAACATCCGCGTTTCGGCTTTCATCGCGTCGCGCAATTCCGGCCCCCACTCAGGGAACTTTTGCGGGTCGGGTTTGACGACATCCAGGTTGCGGGTTTCGAGCCATTGTCCGGCGAAATTATCAGCTAACGCGGCAGATTTATCATCAGCCAGCATTCGCTTGACCTGTGCGTTGAGTGCGGCAGGCGCATGCAACTTGCCCGTTTCAGCCAGCGCGAGCAATTCATCATCGGGCATTGAACGCCATAGAAAATAACTCAACCGCGAAGCCAGTTCGACATCAGAGATTTTGTGAATGCGCGTTGGGTCGGTGGGCGCCAAATCGCGCTCAATGCGAAACAGAAAATGGGGCGAGACCAGCATGGCCTGAATCGCAACTTGCAATCCTTGCTCAACGCTCAATCCTTCGCTCGCGCCGCCTTTGGTTGTGCTGGCAAGTTTCATCAACGTACTGATTTCGCTTTTCGTCAACGGACGCCGATAAGCTCGATGCGCCAGCGTAGCGATAATCTTCTCGACGCAAGCGGTTCCGGTTTTTGGGTCACAAATCAGAATCTTTTTGCGGCTGGCCTTTTCAGTCTGCGACGCAAATGGCCCGACGAAAACCATCGAACCGATGAACTTGTTTTTCTTGTTGTCAAAGATGTCTTTTTTATCCACCGTCTTGACAAATTCGTCGTTAAGGAACGCCGCGCGAAACGTATGATCGCCTTCGGGCAAAAACAGCCGGATTTCTTCTTCTGAAAATGGATTAAAATAAACGAGGCCGGAAGGCTTGGTTTCAATCTGTTTAGATTGCAACAGCTTGCCGTCCATATAAAAAGCCATCGTCACGGGCTTGGCATCTTTCGGGCGTTCACCCGGCAAGCCAAAGCGAATCGTGTATTCACCGTCCCACTCGACGCGATGCGTAGCCTCAACCGTACTCGCATCCAATTGCCGCAAGTTTGACGCGCGGCGGCTGTATTCGGCTTCGATAGGTTTTTTCGGCAACGGGTCAGCGCCGATTGAACGCGCGGCGATGCGTTCGGCGGCATTCATATACTTTTCCATCAATACGGGCGAAATGGTCAGCACATCGGCGATGTTGTCAAAACCTGCGCCTGAATCGTCAGAGGGAAATTCTGAAGTCGCGCGAAAGTCCACTGCCAGCAAATCGCGGATGGTGTTGGCATACTCAATGCGATTCAAGCGTCGCGCCGTCACGCGTCCGGGATCGGGCTTGGCTTGTTTGTCGGCTTGCTCGAATAGCTGTTCGAGCCACGCGATGACCGTCAGCCGTTCAGTTTCGGTTGGACGCGGCAAGCCTTTGGGTGGCATTTCGCCTGAACGAATCTTGGTCAATACGTGTTCCCACTGATCGCGTTGTTGCAGTATGGCAGCCGTCGTGCGCTGGGCTTCGAGATTCAAATTGCCCGCATTCATTTGCGCATCGTGGCAGTCATAGCAATGCGCTGTGAAAAAGGCCTGCGCGGCGGGCGTCAACGAATTGCCGCCTTGTGTGACTTGCGCGCGTTGAGGCAGAGGCCAGCCCAAGGCTAACCAGAACAGCGGCAACATCGAAACAATCAAGATTACTCGAACAGTGTTATGTCTTTTCATGACTTACTTAAAGATTGCTTGCAGTGAAAACATTCTGCGCAGAAGCGAGACAATACCAAATACGAACGTAGTAATTATCGGTTACAACATTTGCCGATCTTTGCTTAATTTGTCAAACCATTTCTTGCCTTCTGATAATTCGCTGCTTTTTCTTCAAAGGCTTCGCATTAGCCATGCCTTGTGTTGCCAGAACAGTACTTTCAGATGCGAGCAGGCTGTCCTCATCAGCGTCTCTGTTTTTCTATGGTTAAAGCGTTGGCTGCGTTTTGAAAGCACGCTAAGACTGGTAATATCCAATTCATCTTCACTGCTTTACGAGGCTGCTTTTTTACGCAGTTGGGCTAACTTTTCTGCAAAAACTTGATGTAGCGAGACTCTCAATGACCAGATATTTACGACTTGTGAGACCTTTTGATGCGAGACGCACTTGGGTGATTCGGGTTGTTGCAAGCATTGCAACGTTTGCCTGCTTGCTTGTTACGGTAATTGCTCTCACTGGCTTGTCACCTTTGCGTGTAGGCGCACAACAACCTGCGGCTACAAAACCAGTCGTAGTGCAACCGGGTGCGCCGGGGAAAGCGACGCGGGTGCTTCCCCCTAAAACCAAAGCCAAGCTGCCGCCCGTGTCCATGGCAGATGTGCAGTTTATGCAAGGCATGATCATGCATCACGCACAGGCGGTTGAGATGACTGCGTTAATCGAATCGCACACTGAAAACACGGACGTGAGATCGCTAGGCGCGCGCATCAGCCACACGCAAGCCGAAGAGATCAGGTTTATGAAACGATGGCTGGTGTCGCGGGGGCAGCCCATTTCAGACCCGTCGAGTGATATGCACAAGATGCACATGAACCATAAAAACATGTCGCACGATCAGATGATGCTGATGCCGGGAATGCTTACCGCAGCGCAGATGGAAGCACTCAGGCAAGCCAACGGCGAAGAATTCGACCGCCTGTTTCTAACCGGAATGATTCAGCACCACGGCGGTGCGTTGACGATGGTGAAAGATTTGCACGACACTGCGGGCGCAGGACAGGAAGCTGAATTGTTCAACTTCGCCACCGACGTAGACAGCGGCCAACGCGCCGAGATTCGCATCATGCAAAACATGCTGGCAAAACAGCTTGATAAAACCCCTTCAAAGGAAAAACGATGAACCAAGTAAATACCCCGACCTTCCGCTTACTCTTAATTTCTCTTCTGCTGCTGTATTTTGCCAGCGTGATGCAAGCGCAAACGCCTCAGGCACAAGAGCCGGCGAAGCCCGCTGAACAAAAAGCCGAAGCGGATCCGTTAGCGCCCGACCAAGCGCCGCCACTGCCTGCTGGCATGACTGGCTCAGATGCCAACGACCCGCGCTTCAAATTGAAACCGGGAATGTACGACGCGGAAGCCGTAGCGAAGGGCATGAAGCACATCTTGTTGCTCAAAAAACCTGATGCCTTTCAACTCGGCACGGATGATGCCGCTAGCCCCAAAGTGCAAAAGACCCTGGGTTTGCTCGGCATTGGCGACACCTCAAAAATGCCTAAGTCTCAGCAAACCGTAATGGCGCAACTGGCGTTTGCCAATTCTGATTTTGCGTTTCAGCGCAAATACCTGTTTCAAGGGAATTTTTATGGCGTTAGCATTTATGACATCTCAAATCCCGCGAAGACCAAGCTGGTAACGTCAATGGTTTGTCCGGGCGGACAAGGTGACGTGTCGGTTTATAAGAACTTGATGTTCATGTCGGTCGAAATGCCCAATGGTCGCCTTGATTGCGGCCCCCAAGGATTCGCGCCGCCGCCACCGCCGAAAGCAGGCGAAGAGAACAAGCCGATGTTGCCCGCTCCGTCAAAAGATCGCTTTCGTGGCGTGCGGATTTTCGACATTTCAAACATCAAAAGCCCGAAGCAAATCGCCGCTGTGCAAACCTGTCGCGGCTCGCACACGCATACGCTGGTCGTAGACCCTAAAGACAAGAACAACGTTTATATTTATGTGTCAGGAACTTCGTTCGTGCGTCAAAGTGAAGAGTTGCCCGGATGCTCAGGCGAAGCGCCCGACAAAGACCCGAACACGTCGCTATTTCGCATTGAGGTAATCAAAGTCCCGTTGGCTGCGCCGCAAACTGCCAAGGTCGTATCGAGTCCGCGCGTGTTTATGGATTCCCGCACCGGCGTACTCAACGCCTTGAACAACGGCGGTTCGCACGGCAATCTCAATAAGCCATCCGACAGCGACCAGTGTCACGACATTACTGTTTATTCAGCGTTGGGATTAGCCGCCGGAGCCTGCTCTGGCAACGGTATCGTGCTGGACATCAAAGACCCGGTGAACCCGAAACGACTGGACGCCGTCAACGATCCGAACTATGCCTATTGGCACTCGGCTTCGTTCTCGAATGATGGCTCGAAAGTCGTATTCACCGATGAATGGGGCGGAGGCATGGGCGCGCGTTGCCGTCCCAACGATCCGAACAGGTGGGG
>JANNUY010000131.1:0-2215 GCA_031414155.1 Acidobacteriota bacterium | reverse complement strand
CTTCGACGACACCGACTTTGCGAATGCCGTCTTGTTGCAATTGAATGAGTCTGGTCATGGTTTTTTGTTAAGCCGATCAGTTGTCGGCAAAGATTTTGGCGAAATCCACTTTGATGTTTTCGCTTTCGATTTCCTGGCTTGAGAATTTTTGAACGCCGCTCGGCGTCGTCACAAAAATCGTACTCGTGAAAGGCTCAACGGCCCATACGGCCTTGATGCCGTGTTGCACCAACAATTCAGCTTTTTCCAAAACGTCCTGAATGTTCTGATTGGCAGAGATGACTTCAATCTCCAACAGAGGCATTTGAGGATACTTGGGAAAATCTTTCAGAAAGTTCGGTACGACCTTTTCACGCGGATAAACGCTGATGTCGGGCGTGAGTCCTTTGTTGATGTCGAGCGTCAATTCGGGCAAAGCCTTGATCGCTTTGTTTTCATGAAGCTGCCCCAGAATCTCTGAGCAAAGATAGCTGTGGTTGAATGAAGGCATATCGTTTACCTCACCTGAAGTTTCGCTGGTTTCTGAAGTGAATTCGGTTAATTCGTCTAACATAGATTTACCTCGCTTGGTTTGGGATGCGGTTCATCTTAACGCCGCTGCCGTTTGCGTCAACGCTTCTTCATCCATTCGATAATCAGCGCCGCCCATTCTTCGCCTTTGTCTTCCTGCACGAAATGTCCGCCGCCCTTGATGATCGAATGCGGCTGCCCCTTAGCGCCGGGTACGCGCGCCTGAAAAATTTTCTCGCCGCCTTGCGTCACCTGATCGCCGTCGGTGAATGAAGTCAGAAAAGGTTTCTTCCATTGGCTCAAGACTTCCCAGGCTTTTTTGTTATCGGTCACGGCGGGATTGTCTGGCGTAATCGGAACCAGCAGCGGAAAGACACGCGCCGCCGCTTTGTAGCTTTCATCAGGAAACGGCGCGTCGTAAGCCGCAATAACTTCAGGCGTGAGCGGGGTTTTGCTACCGCCTTTGACGATCACGCCGACCGGCAATTCGGGTACGCGTTGCGAAAAGTCGAGCCACGCCTTGAAACCTGGCCCGATGCTCTCACCCGTAGGCAAACCCGTATTCGACGCCGCAATGCGCGCAAACAATGCTTCGTTTTCAGCAGCGACACGCAAGCCGATCAAGCCGCCCCAGTCCTGACAGACCAGCGTGATGTTGGTGGCGTTGAGTTGTTTGACGAACTGCGTCACGAGTTCGACGTGCAGCTTGTATGAATAATCTACCTTGCGCGCGAGCTTGTCGGATTTGCCGTAGCCGATCAGGTCGGGCGCGACGGCGCGATAGCCCGCTTTGACAAACAGCGGAATCATCTTTCGATAAAGATAGCTCCACGAAGGCTCGCCGTGCAGCATCAAGATCACATCGCCTTTGCCTTCGTCCACATAATGCATCCGCACCGCTTGCCCATTGATGTTCAACTCGGCGTAATGCGGCTTGAACGGGTAATCAGGCAAGTTGGCGAAGCGTTCTTCCGGCGTGCGCAAGATGGTCAGTTTCGATTGTGCGTTGGTGTCAGTCATACAAAACGCTCCCAGAAAGCTGATGCTCAACCACAGCAGCAGCCGATTTTTTTGCCCAGACATCGGTTTATTTTCCTTTCAGTTTTTCGGCTTGCCCGCGTAATTGTGTCCATTGTTCTTCAGCCTGTTTGAGCCGCGCTTGCAAATCGGCTACGGCTTTCACGGCCTGTGACGTAGGCGCGACATCCACCGCGTCAATGATATTCATCACGGCAAAAAATCCCGTCGCGATGCCTGACAAACCCGGCTCGCGGTTGGCTCCGCCAAAGAAATCTTCGCCGTCAGTACGACCTTCGAGCGCGGTGAGTTGTTTATCTAAAGCCTCGGCTTGCGCGCGGTCAGTAACAGCTTTTAACGCCTCACGCGCCTGCTTTACTTCAGCTTGCAGCGCGCGAACTTTATTGATGCCGTTATAACACTCCCTTACTCTCAATCCTTGCAACACCAGATCAAGCTGAGGCGTCGTCACACGCGGATCAATTCTAAGTTTTAACGTTTGCGTCATAGAAGCCTTGCCGTCCACTACCAATGTCACGGTGAATTCGCTCGGATGAACTAAAGGCCCAAATGGGCCTGGAGGAGTATCGCGTCGTAGCGCCTGCATACCATAAGTACGTGAAAAACCTGTCGGCGGTGCGAACCTCAAGTCCCACGTCCAGCGATGCAGACCTGCTTTGGTTGGCAG
>JANNUY010000130.1:0-3949 GCA_031414155.1 Acidobacteriota bacterium | reverse complement strand
GCGAAGAGCTTTACGATGAAACCAAAGACCCGTACGAATGGACAAATCTGGCGAGCGATAAAAAGCACGACAAACTGAAAGCGGAGATGGCGAAAACATTTCCGAAGGTGAATAAACCGCGCGGCCCGCGGGCAAACGGCAGCGAAGAGGGCGATGGCGATGGGCAACAACCGCGTCGCAACAATCGTCCGCCACAAAATCCAAAACCGCCGCAACGCTGAGACGCAACGCTTATGAATCGAAAGCTCCTCTGTCTGCTGGTGTTGGCAACTTGTCAGGCAGTTTGGGTGAACGCCCAAGTTATTAAAGCTGCTCCCAAGCCAAACATTCTTTTCATCATCACCGACGATCAGGGGTATGGCGATTTAGGTGTGCATGGCAATCCGCTGGTGCAAACGCCTGTGCTTGATCGGTTGGCGGGCGAAAGCATGCGCTTTGATCGGTTCTTTGTCAGCCCATTGTGCGCGCCGACACGCGCCAGTTTGTTGACGGGCCGCTACTCGCTGCGCACCGGGACGACCGGCGTGGCGCAGGGGCAAGAGACGATGCGCAGCGAAGAGGTCACGTTTGCCGAAGCCTTGCGCGATGCGGGTTATCGCACCGGGCTGTTTGGCAAATGGCACAACGGCGAGCATTACCCTTACACGCCGCAAGGGCAGGGCTTCACCGAAGCCTTAGGCTTCAACCTCGGTCACTGGAACAATTACTTCGACACGTCGCTGAAACACAATGGCCGCTGGGTGCAGACTAAGGGGTTCATCAGCGACGTGCTCACGGACGCGGCGCTGGGCTTTATTGAAAAGAATCGCGCGCAACCGTTTCTTTGCTACTTGTCGTACAACGCTCCGCATTCACCTTTTCAAGTGCCGGGCAAATACTTCGACAAATACAAAGCACGCGGGTTGGATGATTATTTGTCCAGCGTTTACGGGATGGTCGAAAATCTGGACGACAACATCGGACGTGTGCTTGGGCGGCTGGATGAACTGAAGCTGCGCGACAGGACCATCGTCATTTTCATGACCGACAATGGGCCGAACGGCGCGCGCTTCAACGGCGGGATGCGCGGCGTCAAAGGCAGTTTGCACGAAGGGGGGTCGCGGGTGCCTTTTTTCCTGCGTTGGCCGGCGCGCTTCAAACAACCGGCGCTGATTGAACAGATTGCCGCGCACATTGATGTCTTCCCGACGCTGTTGGAACTGTGCGGCGTATCCATGCCAAAGACACTGCCACAGGATGGCCGCAGTTTGGTTCCGCTGCTCGCAGGCAAGGCTGAGAGTTGGACGGAACGAACTTTATTCACACAACACCAGTTGCCGAATAACTTGCCGAATAAACGGCAGACTGGCGCAGTGCGCACGCAGCGTTATCGGCTGGTCAATGAAGGACGCGGTTGGGAACTGTTCGATATGAAGGCTGATCCTGGGCAAGCACAGAACATCGCCGCCGCGCAGCCGGAGCTGGTCAAACAGTTGGCGAGCGCATACGAACAGTGGTGGAGCGGGATTCTGCCCCAGGCGCAACTTGCGCGCCTGCCTATTCCAGTTGGTTATGCGCCAGAACCGCTCGTCGAATTGCCTGCGGCACAGGCCACGTTTGACGGCGGTATTCGTTTCAGTGGCAGACATCCGAACAACGCCTGGTTGACGGGCTGGACTAACCCGGCTGCCGTGATCGAATGGGAGTTGGAGGTTGCGCGCGGCGGCAATTATGAAATCGGGCTGCAATACCTTTGTCCTGAGCAAGCCGGTGCGCGCGTGCGCCTGAGCGCCGCCGGTGCGCAAGTTGACGCCAGCATTCGCCCGACGGCCTCGCGGCAAGTCGCTTCGCCCGACCGCGTGCCGCGCACCGAGGTTTACGAGATGGAATGGGCGAACTTGCGCGTCGGGACGCTGCGGCTGCCGCCTGGCAAAACGAAATTGACTTTGCGGGCGCTGGCGAAACCCGGCGAGGCGGTGCTGGACTTGAAGGGCGTTACGCTCAGGCGCGTTAGTGCGAAATGAGGATTGAATGAGTATGACACGAAGGAGTTTGCTGCAAGCCGTCGCTGCCACGCCGCTGGCCTTTGTCGCACCGCTTCCGATCGAGGCCGCAAAGTTGAAAATCACGGGGCTGGAAACATTTCGCCTCAAGGTCAATCATCGGGGTGATTGGGTCATCGCGCGGGTGCTGACCAGCGGCGGAATTACGGGGCTGGGAGATGCTTCACACGGTGGCGCGGATGCAGAAACAATTGCACTGTTGCAGCAATACGTCGAACGCTGCAAAGGTCACAGCGTTTTTGAAGTGGAATGGTTGCGCCAATGGGGCGCGCAGGAAATCGCGCAGCGCGGCAAGGTTGCGGCGGTGGCCATCAGCGCACTGGAACAAGCCTTTTGGGATATTCAGGGGCAAGCGCTCGGCGTGCCGTGTTACCAGCTTTTCGGTGGCCAGTTGCGCCCCTCGATTCGTAATTACGCAAACATCAATCGCTCGACGACTGAGCGCACGCCGACAGGCTTTGCACAGATGGCAGCCCAAGCGGTTGCCGCGGGATTTGATGCCGTCAAACTCGCACCGTTTGATGGCATGCCGCGTGACGCCGCCGCGCAGGAAAAACATATCAACAATGCTGTTGCTTGCGCCTTTGCCGTGCGTGAAGCCATCGGCTTACAGCGCGACCTGCTGCTTGACGTGCATAGTCTGGTCACGCTGGAACAAGGCTTGAAGCTGATCGAACGTCTCGCGCCCTTGAAATTATTCTGGCTGGAAGAAGTCACGCCGGAACCACTCGCCAATCTGGCGGTCATCAAACGCGCCGCGCAAGTAGTCAAAATGCCGATTGCCGGAGGCGAGTCTCTGCCGAATGCAAAGGCGTTCTACGCCTACGCAGCGGCGGGTGCGGCGGACATTCTGATGCCGGATGTGAAGTATTGCGGCGGGCTGTTGGAACTGCGCAAAATCGCCGCACTGGCCGAAGCGATGAGCCTGACGATTGCGCCGCATGGTCCGGCCAGTCCCATCGGCAACTTCGCTGTCTCGCACGTCTGCGCCGGAATGCCGAACTTTCACATTCTGGAATTTTCGTTCGGCGAAGTGCCCTGGCGCGCCGAGTTGGTTGACCCGCCGGAGCGTGTCGAGCGCAGCCATCTGGCCTTAACAGATCGCCCCGGATTCGGCATCGCGCTCAATCCTCGCGTCGTCAAAAAAAATCTTGTCAATTGACCTTCTGAGGAAAGAACCTGAATGAGTCGTTATCAAAAATCCTGGCTGATATTATTGCTGCTGACATTGTGCGGCGCTACGTTGCCGCAAGGGGCGCTAATCATTCCAGCGCAAGCGCAAAGACAAACCGCGTCAACACCGAATGTGATTTACATCATGGCTGATGACCTAGGCTATGGAGATTTGGGTGTGTATGGGCAAAAGCTGATTCAAACCCCAAACATTGATCGCATGGCGAAAGAAGGCATGCGCTTCACGCAGATGTATGCGGGTTCGACTGTCTGTGCGCCTTCGCGCGCCGTGCTGATGACCGGCAAACATATGGGACACGTCAGCGTGCGCGGCAATGCGATTCGCGCCAAGATCAACGATCAGGCTTTGCGCAAAGGCGAGCGCACCGTCGCGCATGTTTTCAAAGACGCGGGCTATCAAACGGCGCTCTTTGGCAAATGGGGCTTGGGCGAAATCGGTTCTGACGGACATCCAAACCGGATGGGCTTTGACGAATTTTTCGGCGTACTCAATCAACATCACGCGCATAACTTTTATCCGTCGTGGCTGATTCACAACACTGAAAAAGTACGCTTGCGCAATGTGGCCGAAGTTGAAGACAAAGAGCGTGGTGATGGCTGGGCGCGAGAGAAAAAGGATTACGCGCCTGATGTGATTTTTGCCAAGTCGCTGGAATGGATTGAGCAAAACAAAGCGAAGCCTTTCTTCCTCTATTTCAGTTCGACGATGCCGC
>JANNUY010000129.1:0-2016 GCA_031414155.1 Acidobacteriota bacterium | reverse complement strand
AACAATGGCGAGATTGCGGATTTCAGATTGCGGATTGCGGATTGGAGAGGCTTCAGAATTCATTTTGCGCCGAACTTGTTTTCTTTACCTGCCATCAGTTGCTGAATGTTTTCGTGATGCTTGGCGATGATGATCGCCGCCGCGACGATCAATGCCGTCAACGTAGCGGCAAAGCCCGTCATCGGTGCTACGCCAAAATGTTGTACTGCCGCCCACAGCGGAATCGAAGCCGCCGCCGCCACCGAACCCAACGACACATAGCGCGTTCGCCAAAACAGCAGCGCGAATACGGCAAACGCACCCAATGTAGCCCACGGCACAATGACGGCGAATACGCCCAAACCGGTTGCTACGCCTTTGCCTGCTTTGAATTTCAACCAGATGGGGAAGCAATGCCCTACGACGGCTAGCACCGCCGCGCCCGCGACGATCCATTCGTTGCCGCTGAAACGTTGCGCCAGCCAAACTGCTGCCGCGCCTTTCAACGCGTCTAGCACCAGCGTAACGATGCCTACAGCTTTGCCCGCCTTGCGCGAAACGTTCGTCGCGCCCGTGCCTCCGCTGCCGACGGCGCGAATGTCGTCGCCGCTTTTGAGTTTGACGAGCAGATAGCCGAAGGGAATCGAACCGAACAGATAAGCGAGTGCCAGAATCATTGTGTTCATAGGGTTACATGCACTGCGTCACAAGATGGATGATCTTCCATTCGTCTTTTTCTAAAGCCCAGCAAGTATAAAGAGGCAGTTCGCCTTCTTGCGGAGATTCTTTCGTTTCTTTAATGCGTATCACCGCCATTGAGATGAGGTAAGTCGAAGCTGGAAAGAGTTGTTGTATGTAAGCACGCTCTTCTTCTGACTCCCAAGTATTTAAGTCACCGGCTTCGACAAGGAAATAATGGTCGCCTTTCATTGTCCCCAGAACTTTTCCATGAACAGGTTCCTCTTGATCGCGCTCGAAGTCCTTCAAAATGTTTTTGAGACGGTTGCCTTTTTTCCAGCGCGTCACCTCGCGCAAAAATAACTTTACACCTAGCCTAACCTTGAGTGGGTTATTATGGTCTTCGAGGGCGATGGGGCTAATGCAATCATCCGCCAGCATTTTCTCACTGGCGAAAGCCTTTGAATGAAAGTGTTTCAACGCGATTTCAACGCGCTGGTTGACTAGCCATTCCGTCATGAAAGTCTCAAATGATTTTTTCGCATTCGGCGCAGCCTCAAACCAGACAGGGTGACCCAATGCCGACAACGAAAGGGCAGTGAGTATTTGTCGGCGAGAATAGTTCATCGTATTCATTTCACTTCGGTTTTCTTGCATTCAACACGTCGCGTAAAGACCGTAATCAAAAACTAAAATTTACGTCTTCGCAAACCGCAGCCTTCCGGCTATACTGCGTCTCGTTGTTCGCTAGTCTCACCCTCTCTCGAACTTCCTGCTCCGAAAAGAAAGCTAGTCACCCACTGGCTGAAAACATCTCGAAAAATTTGACTCATCATCCCGAAGCGCTTCTTCTCACCGCGAGCGTTTGTGAGTTGGCTTGCCGCAAGCAGCCCAAAATCACTCTCCCAACCTGCATCCCAGGCTTGCGTAAACCCTAACTGTCTTCGTGTGGCTGTTCGTGCGTGCGAAGGCGTATGCAGCATTGGTGCTTATGAAATCCTTATTGTCTCTTTGCGTATTGGCGGCGTGCGTGATCGCGTCCGCAGCGCAAAACCCCACAACTGATTCACGTTTTTATTCTATCGGCAACCCTACGCTGACCGACATTTGGGTAGACCCCGTCAACGGCAACGACAGCAACAGCGGAGCGACGCGCGCACAGGCTTTGCGAACTGTGCAAGCCGCGTGGAATCGCACGCCGCGTGGTACGACGTTCACTACGACGGGCTATCGCATTTTGCTGACGCCAGGAACTTACACGTCGGCGAGCTTTCCCCATTATGTCGAATGGCGTTGGGGAACGGCGCAATTCCCGACGATTATTCAAGCGGCTGACGGACGCGATACGGTAACGGTGAC
>JANNUY010000128.1:0-7841 GCA_031414155.1 Acidobacteriota bacterium | reverse complement strand
TAATAACTCATGCCGCGATGTGTTGTCGCCTTCCATTGTGACCACCCAATCAGAAGCCTGAATAAAAGTAGAAATATGATGAAACGCCGTGCCGAAGGCGCGTCCCGGCCCTTTGTTCACTTCATGGTTTAAGACCGTCAGCTTGAGCGTGCCCGCCTCTTGCTTGAGGGCGTCCAGGGTACCGTCAGAACTGCCGTCGTTTACTAAAATAAAGTGCAGCGAGTGTTCCGGCGTTAGTTCAGTCTCTAGTTGCCTGAGCGAAGAAAACAAGGTGGTAATGTTTTCTGCTTCGTTAAAAACCGGGATGATAAAATAAATATTCGTACTCATAATTGCCTCGTCGAGAACGGTGTGTGTAAGAGCGGCGTTGATTCACTAAGCGCTAATTGCCGCTAGTTGCGCTCTCCGTTCGATTTGCCATTCAATCGTTTTTTGCAATCCGACTTCCAGGTCTACTCTAGGCTCGAAGCCCAACAGGGTTCTGGCGCGCGTGATGTCTGGGATGCGCCGCATGACGTCTTCGTATTTTCCGAACGTCGAATAGGGAATTAGTTTAATTTTGGGCGTTTCGCCCGGACGAATTAGTTCCCAAATAAGTCTGGCTAATCCCTCAATGGTAATTTCGCGCGTGTTACCAATATTAAAAACTAGGTTGTTAGCCGTTGGGTTGGTAATCAGTCGCGTGATTCCGTCGACGTGATCTGAAATATAAGTAAATGAGCGAGTTTGTTGTCCATCGCCATGTACTTCAATTTCTTTGTCTTCCAGCGCGCTGTTAATAAAAACCGACTGCGGGCCGCCCCACCAGGTCAGGTTTTGATTGGGGCCGTATCCGCCAAAAAAACGCATCGCTACGACATCAATGCCGTGCCGTTCGTGGTAAGCGAATAGCAACTGCTCCTCGAACATTTTTGAGATGGCATAAGCCCAGCGTTTAACGTCCGGGTTACCCATCACTAAGTTCGATTCTTCAGAAAATGGAACGTCTGGGTTTTTCCCATAAACATCCGAGGTCGAAGCTGCCACCAGTTTTGCCTTATGTTTCACGGCTGCCTTGACCACGTTCTCAGAGCCGGTTGAGTTAATGAGCAAAGTATCAAGTGCGTCGCTATACCTGGGAATTTTATAAGCGGCTAGATGGACGATCACGTCGCAACCTTCTGCCAGGTCAACCATTGCTGGTAAATCCATGATGTCAGCCACATGGAACGTAAAGTTAGAGTGATTGATGAATCCCTCCATATTTAAGCGTTCCCCTTGCGATAGGTTGTCTATCCCTATGATTGAATGATTGTCGTTTAGCAACGAGGCGGCAAGGTTTGAGCCGATAAAGCCAGCTACGCCAGTGATGAGTATTTTCATGATATTAATCCTTTTCCTGATAATGCTTACGATAATTGCTTCGACTAAGGGATTATGTCCGCGACGATCAAGTATCTCCAACAAATAAAGCGCGCCAACCCGACTTTATCCAAAACCTGAGATAAGAAGCGATCCATAGTCAGTAACATATTGCCCCATACCCCCTTATTAATCAGCGGTTTCCCTACGTAACCTCCGCTTAAGGGAAACGCCAATATCTCGCTGAACTCTTTGTGGATGACTTGATATCCGTTTTGACGCAAGGCTCTTTCTGCCTGCGAAGGCGTGCAAGTCGGGTCTATATGCTTAATTAGCATGCGCGACAGCTTCAAAATTAGCGTAGGGTTAGGGTCAAGAATGATAATCCTTTTTTTACAAATACGGCGCGCTTCTTGAAGGAAGAAGTTGATGTCAGACTCACCGTATATGTGATGAATCGTATCTTTAAGTACTAACGTATCGAACGATTTGTCGGGGAAGTCCAAATCCGTTGTGTGAACGTGTCGTATGTCGGCCTTGGGAAATCGTGCTTTTCCAGCTTTGATAAAATCTCCCAGCATATCAATTCCCACCACGTTGAAATTATGATTTCGTAAGCATTCTACCAAAGGGCCGAATCCGCACCCGACATCCAGCACTGTCTCGCCGAAAACATATTGGGCTACCATTTCATTCAACTGGTTATCAACCTCGCCATAAAACCCATCCAGGCGCGAGATGGTGCTGGTGTTGTAATTATCGTAATGGTGATGATCTTCTTTCAATTCCATAATATGCTTTGAGCCGTTCAATAAATGTTAATGACCATCTTTTTGGTTTTTCGTCGGTGCAGAGGTCTCCACCGGCATTACTTGAATATTGGATACTGCTGCGCTCAAAAATCTGCTGCTTGTTTGATAAATTGCCTGATTCCATAAATGACGCCCCACGGCTTCCTTTGCCGGGTGACCGCCTATTCTAAAAATTATTTGATTAAGTGTGTCAGGGCAAAATGGTTTAGTTGTTATCCTGGCAGACCCGGCCACCTCTATGGCGTCAATCAATTTGCTGTTAATCCATATTTCGACTCTATTTTTTTGAGCTTGTTCAGCCATACTTATATCAAACGACAAAGTCTGAGAGGCACCAAGCTTAGTGGGGTGCGTCAGAAAAATCTCTGCTTGTGAGGCAAACCAGCGAAATGGCTCCTGTCGCAGGCTTCCTTCTGTGTCCTGGCTAGTTCGATATTCAGTCACATACCATCCTGTGCCTGAGAATATGAAATTATCTAAGTCGGTCATTCGATACAACACGAAAGTGTTATTTGACCAGAGCGGCTTGGCGTTGGGGTGCCGCATAAAGCCCTGGCTTACCTCGTCTTTAGTGTTAGTTAAAATGTAATCATCTTTCAGGCCATGAAAAAAAGGGTTAGCTCTTTTTACGACGGGTTCAACGTCAGCCGCAGAAAACGCATAATCTTTAATCACAACACGATCAATTGATGGGTAAATATAATTGCTTAAGACGGATACTTTATAATCTCGTAAATAATAGCACACCAGTTGAGTTTGAACGTACTCACTAAAGCTCACGCCAATGCTTTTACCAGGTGTGATATACTTTTTAATATCCTGGTTGAGTGTTTGGTAATGTTGGTTGCCTGACAGGTTGAATGCATTTACGTTACGAGAAAAGGCTGGGTTCTTCCCTAAGCTCATGGTGGTAATTTGAAAATCAGCGATAACGTTGCCTATACAGAAAATTACCAGCGCCACTAAGCAGACTCCACGAACCGGTAGCGTTAGCTTTAGTTGAGAGTTTTTGTTGAAAATCAACGCGGCTAGATATGCCAAAGGTATAGCAACCATAAACTGAAGCCAGGTGCCTATCTTAAAAACGAAGTACCCATTGGGTTTGATAAAGCTGAAGTTTAGCCATACCAAAAGATAGATAATCGCCGTGAGAGTGATCGTCGCGGTAATCGGCTTACGGTTAGCATCTTGTCGCCAGGTCCAGATAGCCTGAAATATGCAAAAGCAGATAGCTAAGACGCTAAGAATGAGCAGTGGTCTCGTTATGAATCGTGGAAAAGGTGCCCAAAAAGGCTGGGCACCTGCCGGGTAACTGAGTATTCCAAAATAGTGTGGGAAAAATAATTCCGTCAGAAGCTCTAAAAACACAGGGGCAATGGTAGTGGTAGACCGTGATATTAACGTTGTCCAGTCAATCAATGCCCCTTTTAAGAACGGGATCAATAATAAGTTTAAACCTATTAGGGTAGCGCCTGATTTCAACGCGAGAACCCACAGAGCTTTGACACTCGATTGTTTACGCCACAGTAATATCGCTGCCGCACCAATGGCTGGAGTCAATGCGAACGGCAACATCCCGGCATACACAATGAACTGGCAGCTTAACATGATAGACGTAAATAACATCAGTCGTCTGGAGGGCGAGGTGACAAATGAATGAGCAACTGTTAGCAAAATAGGAAAAATGCCAAGCCCCGAGTTTTGGCCAATAAGAAAATAGATAAAGCTGAGGCAGGTCAAGCTACTGATACTGGCAAAAACGGAGGCAAGCGCAGACGCTTTCACTTCTAGGAGGAAAAACTTACGGGCCATGTAGAAAACAGAAAGCGGAAAACAGTATAAAAAAAGGGCGATAGCCAACGTCATGGCAGTTTGCAGCGGGATACGAAGCAGGTTCTTAATAAGTAAGATGAACATGTTTGCGCCGAATCGCGCTGAGAAAAGAGCTTTTCCTGAATTTGAATCCGTATACCGATAAGTGTCAGTTCTCCACCCACGATTGAAAGACGTGATTGGGTTTTTTTCGAGGTAGTGGTTATCAAAGAGACTATAAGTATAATCTGTATTCACGGAGCCTAGATAAGTGTCCGCGCCCAAGACAAACATCGGCCAAAAAACGAACAATACCAGCGGAACGCACAGCAATTGGGCTTTTAACACACGAAAAAACTGAGCTTTTGCGTTTCCATCTTTAATCAAGCGAAGTATGGCGATAACTGTGATTGCCAAAAGAGCGCACGCCACAAATATGCAGGCTTTGCTGGTTTGAACTTTTAGCGCAGACGATATTAAAGCGGTTACCCAGGAGAGAATGGCATAGCCTAAAGCAGGCGCGAGGAACGCTGTATATTGCGCGCGCTCGTCTTTAGGGAGTAAAAAATAAGAAACTCCGTACCCGCACAGGTAAGCGATTACGACGGCTAAAAAGAAAAGAATTATCGTTGAGACGAACGGCATAACTACTTGGAATTACGTTAAGATGTTACAGGAATTTGCACTCGTAGTAGAGTCGTTAAAATTGAAAATAGATGAATTGTTGCGTCGGCTGGCCGATGCTGTAGATGATGCAGGCCAGGAACATTATAAAAGTCGCCAAACTCAACGCGACAGTTCGTGGCAGGGTCAGAGCCGGTTCTGGTTTTAATAACTCGTCATTAAGTCGCAACCGTAAATCAAACAGTGCCACGATCGCTACGATTGCCAGAATATAGAAGGGAAGTTCTGGCAACGAGGGCGAGGTGATCCAAGCCAGTAACTTTTGATTCGCTACCCATGCTTGCTTGAGTGTTGGTACGCGGAAATAAAGCCAAGCGTAATTGACCGCAATAAAGGTTAGCAGGAAACCCGCCACAGAAGATAATTTTTGATAAAAACTACTGTTTTCGATTTTCTTCCCTGCGAAACCGTCAAAGATTGTATAAATCGAAAGGTAAATTCCGTGCAGCAGCCCCCAAATTACGAACGTCCAGCCCGCACCGTGCCAAAGTCCGCAGATCGCAAACGTAAACAATGTATTGCGGACTTGTTTGGAAAGGCCGATGCGGTTTCCCCCCAGCGTGATGTATAAGTAATCTCTCAGCCAGGTAGACAAGCTGATGTGCCAGCGTCGCCAAAACTCCCGAATAGAGGTGGACAAATAAGGAGCCTTGAAATTGTGCATGAACTCAATGCCCATCACCCGGCCCAACCCCATTGCCATCTCGCTATAGCCAGAAAAATCCAGATAAATTTGAAGCCCGAAGCTGAAAATCGCAGCTAGCACTAAAGCCGGTGAGGCGCTATCAAGGTTCTTATAAACCGGGTCGTGGAATAAAGACACCGCGTCGCCCGCCGTTTTTCGCAACAACCCGCTGGCAAAAAGAAAGAGACCTGACAGCACGCGGGCCTGTGTTATGGGGGCCGGTGCTAGTATTTGGGGTAATAGGTTTCCCGCACGCTCGATAGGACCCGCCACGAGTTGTGGGAAAAAAGTGACGAAGCTGGCAAATTCGCTGAATGATTTCGCAGGTTCCATGTCTTTTCTATAAACGTCAATGACATAAGACATGGATTGAAAGGTATAAAAAGAGATGCCGATGGGTAACACGAGGTTTTTAATCACTAGGTGGCTGGCCAAAGATTCGTCCCAGACAAAACTGGTTACGAAAAAGTTGTAGTACTTGAAAAAACTCAGCACGCCTAAATTTGAAATGAGGCTGAAATACATTATTCGCCTGCGCTTTTGCGTGTCTTCAGTCTGGCTGATTTTATACCCTAGATAGTAATCAAAATACGCTGTTCCTATCATCAGCGGTAAAAAGCGCCAGTCCCACCAACCGTAAAATACGCAGGAAAAAACCGGGATGATGAAACAGGCATACCGGTTATTGAACCTGAAGGGGAGGTAGCAGCACAGAAAAATTAGGAAGAATATGAAAAACGTAAAAGTATTGAAAAGCATCGGGCTATTCCTTTGTCCACTCATAAGATGCCAACGGCGCATTCAACGGGGTTTTCTTATCTCCCTCTCCTTGCTCAATCAAAATCCGCAGAATAAACGCAGTTTTAACCGGCGGAAGTTTTTCGAATTTAGCGTGAATTACGCCGTCTGAAACTACTTCACCGCTTGCGATCAGGTCGGTTTTATCGGGTAACCGCAACGCGAGCCACACCGGTGAACCGACAGGGATAGGCGGGGTTTGCCAGGTTTGCACATACCTGGCGACCAACGTGTTTTTCCCGGCATCCGGGTCGCTTATTGAAATTGCTGACCAGTTGCCGAAAGTCGGGTCAACGGTCGTGCCGATATTCTGTTCCGTGAAATTCGGTATGTTAGTATTTTGATATTTTTGTTTATGGATATTTTGAGCCAATGCCTGAGCATATCTTCTTGCTCCGTGTATGTTCAGGTGTACCGGATCGGCAATTTCAAAGACTTGCGCAGAAAATTGATCAATAAAAAAGATATGTTCGACGCCAAGACTGGAAGATATTGCGTCATAGTAAGTTTTATTAGCTTCCAGATATTTTGGGTCAGTTGAGCGTGCGCCTACCGATTGATCAGCCGAGACGAGTGTGACTTTGCAAGCATCTGAATTAGCCAGTTCTTTCAGTTGTTTAGCCGCGTTCAAGTCTTTATCAGAGATTAGCAATCGTAGTTTTTCTGCCGGAGACGGCTTTTGGGTGTAAGTGTCATACATTAACTTAATATCTTCTTCGCGATTTTTTTGGAGCGGCGGAAGCGTGGCCGGGTCGCTTACGATGCTGTAATTCAAGGTGTCTCCATGTTCATTGATTGCGTAGGTGTCGAAATGGCTGGCTTTGCGGTTTTTATAACCGCCATTGAGCAGTAAGTCTCTGAGTGCTCCTGATTGATTGATGATCGGAAACGACCATAACAACCTGGAAGAGGCCAACTGGCTGGGGTTCCTTAAGGCCTCGCCAATCGGGGCTTTTGCCATGAAATAGTCAGGCGAGTTTTCGCTGTCTTCTTCCCGCAACGCTTTAGAGGCAGGATGACAGAGATAAAGCGATTCCGGTTTAGCGATAGTTCGGAGAACTTGGTAAAGCGAGTAATAGGTTCTGAAATCTGCGCCGCCTGTAGAAAGATTAAACGCCCGATACTGCTTCCCATTTTTGGCGCTCATTTCCTGCGACAAGGTTTCAGCCGAGATTCCGTGATCGCCAATCGAACTGCTAAGTATCACTGCGTCAACCTTCCCCTGTTTGGCAAATTCCTCATACTTACGCAATTTGGCTTCGAGCGGTTGAATTCCTGTCCACGTTCCATATTCTGGCAAAGGATAGACCGACAATCCCCAATTGATAATCAGAAGTAACAGGAGTGGGGTCAAGATCGTTAGCCCGATTGCAATTAGTGTTTTTTTGTTCATAGTTGTGTGTCCTACACGTTATGGAGTGATATTTAATTTGATTATTGTCGAGGGCGCTTTATCGCGCTACAAGATACTCGCGATAAGTTGCCCCGCATTTCCTTCTCCAAATACGGAAGCAGGCGCGATGTCAGGCCAATGGTGCGTACGAATCGCTTCAGCAATGGCCTGACTATCAGAGCCTACCAGCACATTACAACCCAGCGTTACGGTTTCTACCCATTCCGTTTCAGGCCGTAAAGTTATGCAAGGTACTTTCAGAAAGAACGCTTCTTTTTGAATTCCACCCGAATCCGTCAAGATCAACCGCGCATTG
>JANNUY010000127.1:0-8117 GCA_031414155.1 Acidobacteriota bacterium | reverse complement strand
GTTCCATTGGGCCTGCCGTTGTTTGAGTTCTTTCAACTTTTCCTGAATGGCTTTGGGTTCGTCGGGTTCAGGTTTGGTGCGCAGATAAGTTTCCAAGTCAGCGATGGCTTGCGGATAACGATGCAACGCCGCTAACACCAGGCCGCGATCACGCAGTTCTTCTGCCGCTGGATGAATCAGCATTACGCGCTCAATGGCGCTTAGGGTTTTGGCGTGGTCGCCGGAGCGGGCGTAAATGCCTTTCAAGTTTTGCAGCATCCGCGCCAGAATTTGCCGTTTCGTCACGGCGTCGAGCAAGCGCCGCTCAAACACGACGCGGCCTTGATATATTTGCAGCATCATTCGAAAGCAATCTTCCTCTGACAGCAGGCGTCCTTCGTTAAACGGATCAATAAAAATCTCGTCATCATCTTTATCGTCTGGGTCTTGGTATTTCACGATGAAATGGCCGGGCATGCCTACGCCGGAAAGCGTGAGACCGAGGCGGCGCGCGACTTCCATGTAAACCACCGACATCGTAATCGGAATGCCCGTGCGACGATCAATCACTTCGTTGAGGAAGCTGTTGCGCGCGTCGTAATAGTCTTCGGCGTTGCCGTGAAAGCCCCACTCGCCATACATCAAATCGTTCAGCCGCAGAATGCGCGTCACCGGCGAGGCTGCTGGCACATCGTTGGCGCGGGCTTGCGCAGAGAGTTCGTTGAGTTGTTGCAGGTATTGTTCAACGTCAAGCGATGGATAGCTTTCAGCCGCGATGAGCAACGCCGCGCGGTCGAGTTCAAGTGCGGTTTCGTCTCGTTGCAATTGTTCTGCGAATTGGGCGCGTGCTTCGGCTTGATTCATGTCAGTTGAGTTTTTGTTGCAGTCGGCGAAAGGCTTGCAGCGCCTGTTTATAATCGTTGTTCAAATCGTAGGCTTCTTTATAAAGCCGCATCGCCTGCGTCAAATCACCGAGGTGTTCATAAACCCGTCCGAGATTGAAGCGCGGATAAAACGGCGCTTCATAGCGCGTCCCGGTAAAGGCTTTTTTCAGCCACGGAATCGCGTCGTAATAGTTCGCTTGCTGAATCAGATAAGCGCCGATGTCGTTGTAAGGGTTGCCATAAGTCGGGTCGGTCGCAATCGCGCGATGGCATTCGGCAATGGCGTGGTCGAGATCGCCCTGAAAGCTGTAAGCCCAACCGCGAAACGTATATGCCTCAGCCGTCGGATGAATTTCGAGCGAACGCGTATAAAGTTCGACGGCTTCGGCTACGCGGCCTTGCGCTTGCGCTTCGTAACCGCGCCGCCACCAGCGCAAGGCTTCGTCGTGCAATGATTCGAGTTCTTCTTCAAAAACAAAATCTGCCGCCATCTTGCGAGAACCTTTTCGTGAATAGACAATCCTGACTTCCTGTATTTTTCAAACTCACCCCACAATAGCAAACCACATGAAACAAACCCTGAACGAAAATGGACTGGTGAATACTTTCAAGGCCGGTCAACTCAACGTAGCCGTTTACGCCACGCGCGCGCAGATGGGCGCAGCGGCGGGCGCGCTGTTGGCGGATGAAATGCGCCGACTGATTGCCACGCAAGGCCGCGCGATTGGGATGTTTGCGGCTGCGCCTTCGCAAGACGAAACGCTCGCGGCATTGATTGCTGAACCTGACATCGAATGGACGAGTGTCATCGCGTTTCATCTGGACGAATACTTAGGCCTGAACGAAGACGCGCCGCAATCGTTTCGCCGCTATTTGATTGAGCGTTTGGTGATGCGCGTGCCGCTGGCTGAATTCCACGGCTTGCGCGGTGAAGCGGCGAACCCGGCGGCGGTTTGTCAGAACTACGCGCGCCTGATGGCATTCAAGATGGAATTCAAGCCGCCTGATTTTGCCGCGCTCGGCATCGGTGAAAACGGCCACCTCGCATTTATGGATCCTCCGGTTTGCGATTTCAACGATCCGCAAGTTGTGAAAGTGGTAGAACTCGAAGAAGCCTGTCGCCAGCAACAGGTTAACGATGGATGTTTCGCTACGCTGGATGACGTGCCGCGTCGTGCTTTGTCGGTGACGGTTCCCACGATGATGCGTTGCGCAAAGCTGGTGCTGAGTGTGCCCGGCGCGCGCAAACAAGCGGCGGTCGAACGTACGTTGAATGGCCCCGTGACGACAGCGTGTCCGGCTTCGATCTTGCGAACACACCCCGATGCGTGGCTGTTTCTGGATGCTGAGTCAGCAGGGTAGCTGGGTACGCGGGCGTCCGCGCCCGCTCGCCTTGGCTAGGTGATAAGCAAAAAGAAAAGATGCCTCAGCCTGAGTGATTCTTTCTGTGTGAATCTTGGCCCACTGATGCGGCCAGAGCGGGCGCGGACGCCCGCGTACCCAGGCTCATTTGAAATTCGGATTCGGCGTCATAAACACCAACAGCGTCAGCCGCGCGTCGCTGGTGTTCTTGACGCCATGCACCGAACCAGCCGGCGCGAATATGATTTGCTGTTCGCCCAATTCGACGAACTCTTCATCCACTTGAAACGTCCCGCGTCCTGACAAGACATAATAGATTTTGTCTTCGGTCGTGTGGGCGTGAGCTTTTTGTTCTTGTCCGGGTTCGAGGCCGTATACGTCGCAAAAGAAATTGCGCGTCTCAAACAGATTGACCTTGCGCATTTTCTCCGCCGCGAAGCGCACCTGCGCAAAAACGTCTTGGTGTTCCATTGTTATCACTCCGTCTCAATAATTTTTAGGTTCGGCAAGCGCGAGGCGTGGTGATGAATCATTCGCCACACGCCGTTCACGCGCTGAAAAAGATTCGCCGCATTCGTCGTCACTGACAACGGCGCAGCCGTCACGTCAGCAAACACCGCCAACTGCTCGCAACAACTGACGTAAGCCGTATCGCCTTCGACTTGCAAGCTGATGTCGGTGGCGGCCACGCGCATACGGCTTTTGACGGCGAAGATTTGCGCCCAGCTTTG
The DNA here is from genome assembly GCA_031414155.1 of Acidobacteriota bacterium. GTDB lineage: Bacteria > Acidobacteriota > Blastocatellia > RBC074 > RBC074 > JACPYM01. The sequence goes on along the minus strand of JANNUY010000127.1, from coordinate 5,161 downwards.
TCGCACGGCTTCCCAACCGATAAGCACATCCCAACCCGGATGCGTGCATTTCACCCAATCAGTGTGCAGCCATAACGCTTCCATCGCAGCGAGATCAGCGGATTCAAGCGCGCGGTAAAAGCGTTCGTTGGCGGCGAGTGCGGATTGTTCGTCAATGAGTTGCATCAGCTTGTTCGTGGGCGTGCGATGCCGCGATACATCTCAGCCAGCACACGCGGCGAATGCGGCATGATGAAGCGTTCGAGTTCACTGATTTCAAAACCCGCTTGGCGAATCAGTGCATCCATCGGGCGATTCATGTTACAGCCCGCGCCGATCACTTTTTGCATCGGATTGAAACGGTCCTGCCGCGCGGCGACGTTCGCGTCGTCGCTGCGCCCGTGTTCAAAGAAAAGAAACTGTCCGTCCGGTTTCAGCACGCGGCGCATCTCGGCGAGCGCAGCCATCACGTCATCAATCGAACACAGCGTGAGCGTCGTCACCACCGTATCGAACTGGTTATCTGCAAACGGCAAACGTCCTTGTGCATCGAGTTGCCGCAATTCAACAGGCAACTTGCACGCAGCGATGCGCGCGGCGACCTTGCGGCGCAACATGTTTTCAGAATCCAGTGCCGTCAGTCGCGTGACGGTCGCGGGATAATGTGGCAGGTTCAAGCCCGTGCCGAAACCGATTTCGAGCGTCTCGCCCCGCGCCGCCGCCAACGCCTGCCGACGATATTTACCAAACTCTGGTGTGCCCAGCGTCCAGTCCAGCAAGTGCGGAAAGATGTATTTCGCGTAAAGTCCCATAGCCGCAATATAACGTGACCAGTTAGTTGTGTCAGTGGCTTGTGCCTAACCCGCTTGGATATTGTAGGATTGGCTCTCGCTCAATGACGCGAAAAATCAGCACTAATTTGTTTCCCTGAAAGGTAATTATGCGACTTGATGATGTGACGAAAGTGATCAATGCCGAATTCGGCGCGAATGCCAGTTATGTTGAAGACCTGCTGCGGCAATACCAAATCAACCCGCGCTCGGTCGGCGATGAGTGGGAGCATTATTTCAGCGAATTGCTCAACGGACACGCCCAAGCCAACGGGCACCAAACGGTTGCTGCTGCGGGGACTGCTCCGGCGGCGATTGCGCCCGCAGCCGTCGCTGCGCCACCAGCGGCTGCGCCTGTCGCAGAACCGCAAGCCAACGCCGAACGGCTACCGATTCGCGGCGTCGCGCTCAAGATCGTCGAGAACATGGATGCCAGCCTGACCGTACCAACCGCGACTTCGGTGCGGCAGGTTCAGATCAAGCTGTTGGATGAAAATCGCCGCTTCGTCAATCGCTTTATGGAATCGCAGGGACGCGGCAAGACTTCGTTTACGCACTTTATTGCGTGGGCGATGATTAAGGCGTTGGCAAAATATCCGCAGATGAATGACGGCTTTGAACTCGTAAACGGCGTCGCTCATCGCGTCAAACACGCCGACGTAAACCTCGGCCTCGCGGTTGACGTGCAAAAGAAAGACGGTTCGCGCACGTTGCTCGTACCTAACGTCAAAGGCGCGAACCGAATGACTTTCCTCGAATTTTATAACGCCTATCAACGCATCGTTGTCACCGCGCGCGATAACAAACTCACCGTCGAAGATTTCAAAGGCACGACGATTTCGCTGACCAATCCGGGCACGTTGGGCACATCGGCTTCCAGCCCCAGATTGATGGCGGGGCAAGGCGCGATCATCGCTACCGGTTCGATTGATTTTCCGCCGGAATACTCAGCGATGACCGATGCGGCTTTGTCGCAACTCGGCATCAGCAAGGTGCTGACGCTGACTTCGACCTACGATCACCGCATTATTCAAGGCGCAGAGAGCGGCTCTTACCTGCGGCACTTACACGAACTGCTGATGGGGCAGCACAATTTTTATGACGAGTTGTTTGCTGATTTGGGCATTACTTACAAACCGTTGCGCTGGTCGAAGGATTACAACCCGATTCTGTTTGGCGTAGACCGCGAACGCGAGATGGTCAAAAAACAGGCGCGCGTCTTCGAGTTCATCAACGCCTATCGCGTGCGCGGCCATCTGATCGCCGACATTGATCCGCTGAACATGATTTCGATGCACGAGCATCCCGAACTCGAAGCCGAGACTTATGGCCTTTCGATTTGGGATTTAGACCGCACCTTTTTCACGGGCGGTTTGGGCGGTGTCGAAGAAGCGAGCTTCCGCGACATTTGGGGAATGTTGATTAAGTATTATTGCTCCACCGTCGGCGTTGAGAGCCGCCACATCATCAGCAAAGAACAGAAGCAATGGATTCGTGAGCGCGTCGAACGCGATGCTGAACCGATCTCAGCCAAAGAAAAGAAACACATGTTGCGCTGGCTGATTGCGGCAGAACAGTTCGAGAAATTTTTGCATACGAAATTTTTAGGGCAGAAACGTTTCTCGATTGAAGGTTGCGAGACTACGTTACCCGTACTCGAACAAATCGTACACGGCGCAGCCGAACGCGGCATGGACGAAATCGTGTTAGGCATGGCGCATCGCGGACGGTTGACCGTGCTTGCCAATCTTATCGGCAATTTCAGTGAACGCCTTTTCACCATTTTTGAAGGCTCGGTGCATCCGGCCTTTCCCGCCGACAGCGGCGATGTGAAATATCATCAAGGCGCAATTTCTGAACGCGAAGTCGGCGGCAAAAAAGTTAAGCTCACGCTCGCGCCCAACCCCAGCCATCTCGAAGCCGTCAACCCCGTCGTTGAAGGCATGGTGCGCGCCAAACAGGATTTACGTCTGACCGACACCAGCCGCGAAGAAGCGCGCGGCAGTGTGTTGCCTGTGTTGTTGCACGGTGACGCCGCCGTCATCGGGCAAGGCGTAGTCATGGAAACCCTCAACCTCGCCGACCTCAAAGGCTATCGCACAGGCGGCACGATTCACATCATCATCAACAACCAGATTGGCTTCACGACTTCGCCCGAAGCGAGCCGTTCCTCGATGTATTCCTCCGACGTAGCCAAGATGACGCAACTGCCGATCTTCCACGTCAATTGCGACGACGTTGAAGCCGCGCATCGCACCATCGAAACCGCTTTGGATTGGCGACAGAAATTCCGCAAAGACATCATGATTGACCTGATCGGATTTCGCCGCCACGGCCACAACGAAGGCGACGAGCCGAGTTATACGCAACCGCTGATGTACCAGCGCGTCAAAGAACATCCCGGCGTGCGCGAGTTATATACGCGCCAACTCATCCGCGAAGGCGTCGTCACCGCCGAAGAAGTGCAACAGATGATTGACGAACGCTGGCGGCGTTATGAGAACGCGTTGCTTGGCGCAAAAGAAATCGTAGCCAACACCAAAGAGCGTGTCGTCACTTTGCCCGAACCGCCCGCCGATGACGATGGCTCAACGGTTTTAGAGACGGGCGTCGCGGCTGAAACGATTGCACAGATTTCGCAAACCCTGAGCGTGGTTCCGGCGAACTTCACGTTGAACCCCAAAATGGTTTCGCAAATGTCGCGGCGCGCCAAGATGGGTAGCGGAGAAACGCCGATTGATTGGGGCTTCGGCGAAAGCCTCGCGTTCGGTTCGTTGTTGTCAGAAGGCACGACCGTTCGTTTGTCAGGCGAAGACGTAGGGCGCGGCACCTTCAGCCAACGCCACGCGATTATGTATGACACCAAGACCGGCGAACCGTGGATTCCGCTCGAATCGCTGATGCAAAACGGCGCGCGGTTAGATGTATTCGACAGTTCGCTCTCTGAGTTCGGCGTGCTGGGTTATGAATACGGTTACTCGGTCATAGCCCGCGACGCGCTCGTGATGTGGGAAGCGCAATTCGGTGATTTCGCCAACGGGGCGCAAGTCATCATTGACCAGTTCATCGCGCCCGGCGAAGACAAATGGAAGCAAACCTGTCGCCTCGTGATGTTGTTGCCGCATGGTTACGAAGGTCAAGGCCCCGAACATTCCAGCGCGCGGCTCGAACGCTATTTGCAGCTTTGTGCCGAAAACAACATGCAGGTCTGCTATCCGACGACGCCCGCGCAATACTTTCACTTGCTGCGGCGACAGGTGAAGCAGGAAACGCTGCGCCCATTGGTCGTAATGACGCCGAAGAGTTTGCTGCGCTTGCCACAAGCCGTGTCTTCGTTGGACGAATTCACCGACGGCGGATTCCAACCCGTCATCGGCGACGCCGTAAACCCCGCCAACGTGCAGCGCATTTTGATTTGCAGCGGCAAGGTTTATTACGACCTGCAAGCCGAACGCGAAAAGCGCAACGAAAACCGCATCGCTATCCTGCGGCTCGAACAGTTTTATCCCTTCCCTGAAACTTTGCTGAAAGACTGGCTGGCGAAATATGCCGGTGCCCACGAAATCTTTTGGGTGCAGGAAGAACCCCGCAACATGGGCGGCTGGTGGTTCATGCGTTCACGGCTCGAAGCCCTCACGCGCGCCGTGCAAGAGCTTCGTTACGTAGGCCGCACGGCCAGCGCGAGTCCGGCAACGGGGTCTTACACGCTGCACGGATTAGAACAACAGCAGTTCATTCAAGAGGCGTTGAATTTGTAACGAGGCTCAAATTGAAGAATTGATGAATAAGGTGCTGACTGATTTGCGTAACATCGCCAACGGTTTTACGGCGCGGCTTAAGCAAAGGCGCAATCATAAAGCTGTATCATTATTTTAGATTGGATGCTGACATCGAATTCTGATGCGTCGAAACGATATACTCGTGTCTGCATCTTAACGTCGCGCTCGCATTGACAGCCTTCCGCTTCGCGCCTACCCTCTGCGGCAATGTTCAATTTCGCACCTTTGCTTCACTAGGTGTCACGATATAACCGAAGTCACTTTCCCAGGGAAACCTGAATCAGGAGAAACACATGAGATTAAATGCCCCGACACAGGTACTGTGGGTGATCGCCGTCATCCTTGGTGTGCTTGGCCTGCTAGGCCATTTCGCCCGCATTGCCACCATTTCGGCCTATTCCTTTGAATTGCTGGCGGCTGGATTCGTCGTGTTAGTGATCGCCACGCTATACAAAGGCGCTTAGTACCCCGGAAACTAAGTTGTTTAACATTTGTCTTCGCCGCAGAGCGGCGGTTGAATTTAGGTCGTTCACGGCCTGTACGGGATGATAAGGATTGTCTCGTCCCAGCGGG
>JANNUY010000126.1:0-5107 GCA_031414155.1 Acidobacteriota bacterium | reverse complement strand
TGCTGCCGGTGGACAGCGAACACAACGCGTTGCATCAATGCTTGCGCGGCGAAAAACGCGCTGAAGTAAAACGATTGATTCTCACCGCTTCAGGCGGACCGTTTTGGAAAGCCAGCAAAGCCGAGATCGAAAGCGCGACGCGGGCGCAGGCGCTGAAACACCCTACGTGGCAGATGGGCGCGAAGATCACCATTGATTCCGCCACGATGATGAACAAAGGCCTTGAAGTCATCGAAGCCCGTTGGCTGTTTAACGCTTCGGCTGACGAGATTGACATCGTCGTGCATCCCCAATCCGTAGTTCATTCGATGATCGAACTGGTTGACGGTTCGTTGATCGCACAACTCGGCGTGACCGACATGCGCCACGCGATTCAATATGCGCTCACCTTTCCGGCGCGGCACCCGGCTGATTTGCCTGCGCTCGATCTAACCGCCTTGAGCAAGCTCGAATTTTTCGCGCCCGACACCGAACGCTTCCCTTGCGTCGCATTGGCTTACGCGGCCTTGCGCGCAGGCGGCACGATGCCCGCCGTGCTGAACGCCGCCAACGAAATCGCGGTCGCGGCCTTTCTCGCCGACCAGATCAAATTTGGCGACATCGCGCGGTTGATCGGGGCGGCTTGCGACAAACATACACCGCAACCCGCGTCTTCCTCTGAGACGGGTCTCGACACTGTATTACGAGCCGACCAATGGGCACGCGAATGGGTCACTGCCGCGATCACTGCGAACGCCCAACCCGCCAGTGCCAGTTGAAGTTACGCGCAAAATGAAGTGTGCAATAACACGTAATTCTTTGCTGTCGCCTCCACTCCAAGCTGTCGAACTCTCCCAACGAAACATCTTCCGAAGGCAATAAAATCAAGGGTGCTGACCGGCTTGGCTGGTGCATAACTCAAGTTTGACACCCCTTTAGGTGTCCCCTAGACTGCTTTGCAGGTCGGGAAATTGCATAAAATTACCGATGGCTCACTGTCGTTCACGTGAAAACGTCACAGCCGCCCAACAAGTTATGCGGTGCCAATCAAAAGGCAACCGCTAAAGGAGTAAAGCAGTGTTGTTAACCGTCGTCCTCTTCATCAGCGTTTTATGTGTGATGGTCGTCATCCACGAATTCGGACATTTCATCGTCGCTAAAATGCTAGGCATTCCCGCAGAGGTCTTTTCTGTTGGCTTCGGCCCACGCCTGTGGGGCTTTCAATGGGATGGAACCGACTTCCGCCTGAGCGCCATTCCGCTGGGCGGTTACGTGAGGTTCAAGGGCGAGAACATGGAAATGCTGCAAGGCGAAAGTGAGGCAGCGCCGGAAGAATTTCTCGCTCATCCCGGTTGGAAACGTTTGCTGGTCGCCCTGGCCGGACCAGTTTTTAATATCGTTACGGCCCTTTTGATTCCTGCTGCTGCCATTCTGATTGGCTATCAGGACGACATTCTTAATTCGCAACAAGTCATCATCGGCGATGTCAGACAAGGCTCGCCTGCCGAAAAGGCCGGGTTGCTGAAAGGTGACCGCATTGTCGGCTATCAAAATAAACAAAACCCCACCTGGCAAGACTTGCTGGACGAAACCTTCGTGCGTTACGACGAAGCGATTCCGCTGACGGTGGAGCGCAACAATCAGCGCATTAACCTGAGCCTCACACCGCGTGCCGAACAGGTCAAAAATGAAAAGGTCGGTCGGGCCGACCTCGAACCGCCCGTTGATCACTTGCGCGTAGATCAAATTCTGCCCGGCACCCCTGCCGACAAAGCGGGGATGCAGGTGGGCGATAAGATCGTCGCGCTCAACAGCACTGCGATTTTCTCCTCTACGCAACTGATGCGCACTGCCCAACTCGGACAGGAAATGACCATCACGGTCGAACGCAACAACCAACGGCTGGACTTGCGCGCGACCCCCGCCAAAAACGAACAATCCGGGCTTTATCAGGTCGGGTTGCTTTTCTCTGCGCCGCAACGCCTCGTACTTATCAAAACCAACTCACTGGCACAGGCGTTACGCTTTGGCTGGGATTTCAACATGCGCATCCTGCGTATGTCGGGCGTCATCTTCCAACAAATGTTTGCGGGCAAGCGTTCCGTCCGCGACGTGCTGGGCGGCCCGGTACGCATCGCCAAAGAGACTTCGTCGGCCTATGAAAACGGTGGCTTGGCGCAGGTCGTTCGCCTGACGGGCTTGCTCAGTTTGAATCTCGGCATCTTTAACTTGCTGCCGATTCCCGTGCTGGACGGCGGCATGATTCTGCTCATCATCGTCGAATGGATGATGGGCCTCGTCGGCCTCACGCTCACGATGAACATACGCGAACGCTTCCAGCAAGTCGGCCTTGTGCTGGTCTTGCTGCTGATGAGTTTTGTGATGATTAACGACTTTCTGCCGCGCTAAATCAGCACGGTTTCGTTTGTCTTTTAAGAGCGAGTGATTGAGCGAATTCAATTACTCGCTTTTTCTTTTGGTAGCGCGGGGCCAGTCAGGGATTGACCGCATGAAATCTTACGTTTAGAGTGCAGCCCATTCCGCTGTAGTAACTTTTCCACCTTGCAAGCAAACATTTGAATACGGCCTGTGGCGACGCATTAAAGACGCGCAGCCCGACCGTTAGTGTTTGCCTATTGCGATCACCGCCAGTAATGACTTTGGAGGAATTTCTCAATGTCACTTTTTGCGACCAAACCTATTGATCAAATCATCGCCGAAGCAGGCGAATCGGGCGAACACACTTTGAAAAAAACGTTGAGCGCCACGGCCCTCACGTTGCTCGGCATCGGTGCCATCATCGGCACCGGCATTTTCGTTTTGACGGGACAAGCCGCCGGCAAGCACGCGGGGCCGTCCGTCGTCGTTTCGATGATTATTGCTGGCATCGTCAGCTTGTTTGCCGCGCTCTGCTATTCTGAGTTCGCTTCCGCCGTACCTATTTCCGGCTCGGCTTACGCATATGGTTACGCGACGTTAGGCGAATTTATCGCATGGATTATCGGGTGGGATTTGATTTTGGAATACGCTTTTGGCGCAGCCACGGTAGCCGTCGGCTGGTCGGGCAACGTCATCAAATTGCTGGGTGCGCTAGGCATACCTTTTCCCGTTAGTTTAAGCGCCGCGCCGGGAACGAAATTTATCGCCTTTACCACTGAAATGGTTCAGAAAGTGGACGGACAAAAAGTCGGTGACACAATCTTGCACCCCTCGCTGGGTTACAACGTCGTCACCGAAGAACTGGTCAAGGCCATGGGTCAGGCTGGCGTCGAGTCCAAAATTGAAACTGCCCTTTTCAACTTGCCCGCCTTTCTGATTTCGATTGCCGTCACCTTGCTGCTCGTCAAAGGCATTCAGGAATCAGCCAATTTCAATTCGCTGGTGGTAGTCGTCAAAGTTTTTATCGTCCTCTTATTCATCGTGGCCGGTATCGGCTTTGTGAATATGTCGAATATCGGAATCGGTTGCGTAGCGGGCAGCGCAGGATGCGCGGCGTTTATACCGCCCAACACCGGGACGTTCGGCGAATTCGGCATCAGCGGTATTTTCACCGGAGCGGCGGTGATTTTCTTCGCTTACATCGGATTCGACGCGGTCTCGACGGCGGCGCAAGAGGCGAAAAATCCGCAGCGCGATATGCCACGCGGCATCATCGGTTCACTCCTGATTTGCACGGTTCTCTATATTTTGGTTTCCGGCATTATGGTCGGGCTGATTTCCTATACTCAGCTTAAAGGTGAAACAGCGCCTATCGCGGCGGCAATGAACGCCGCCGCCAACCAAGCCGCCGAAGGCAGCTTCCTCAAAACCTTGCTCAAATCGTTTACTTACATCGTACTCGGCGGCACGGTTTTGGGACTAAGTTCGACGATGATTGTGATGATGATGGGACAACCGCGCGTCTTTTATTCGATGGCGAAAGACGGCTTGTTGCCAGCATGGGCGGCTAAAGTTCATCCCAAGTACCAAACGCCACACATTACTACGCTGCTCACCGGCGTGATCGTAGCGATCATGGCCGCGCTCGTACCCATTAGCATGCTCGGCGAACTCGTCAGCATCGGCACGCTCTTCGCGTTCGTCATCGTCGCCATCGGCATCCTGGTCTTGCGTAAAACCCGCCCCGACTTGCCGCGTCCTTTCAGGGTTCCGGCGGTTTGGGTCATCGCGCCGCTGTCAGCCATCACCAGCCTGCTGCTGATGATGAGCTTGCCGAAAGACACCTGGATTCGGTTAATTGTCTGGATGGCGATTGGCTTGGTGATTTACTTTGCCTACGGCGTCAGGCATAGCAAATTGCGACACGGCAATAAGAAGTAAGCTGATGCACGTTCGTTAAAACTTACGGCGGCGGTTTTCTGATGAAAGCCGCCGCCGTTTTATTTTCGCTTCATTGCACCATGAACCGCGTCGGCGCTAGCTTACAGGCTTGCCGTGAAAAGCTCGCGCGTCATCGGCAAAGACAGAGACACCTCAGGCCAATTCAACGGCGCTGGTTTGTATCGTGACGAATAGGCTGCTGCTTCACGCGGCGGCCAGATGCTGCACCGTCGCCGTCATCAGCTTCGCGCTGGCGGTTTGCGCCTGCCGCAGCTTCGCTTCGAGTTCGTCACAGAGCGCCATCAATTGATCTACTTTGGCGACGATAGCTTTTTGTATTTCAAGCGGTGGCACTGGAATTGTAACTGTCTTCAGGTTAGTTGCGCTGATGCCAATGTTTCCGGCGGTTGTCGCGCACATCTTTTCGATTCGTTCTCTGACTTGAGCAGAGTTCATCGCATAACGAACATAAGCAGCGCTACATCTATTCTCATCAACACGAAACCGAATCAGCTTATCGGGATAGACCTGAGTCGTGGCTGAATACCCCGTGTAAAGCGAAACCTTGCCCACGAAATGTAAGTTGCCGTTGAAGCGACAGGCCAACAAATCGCCCGGCAACAACCGATATTGCTCAAGCACTTCAGCATCAACTTCGATAAATTTGTAATCTCGCTCATCAACAATGCCATCCCGCCTTGAAGTCCCCGCGCTAATTCTGAGCATTGGGACTCCCGGTGGCGAATCGTTTGGGCGAATCCCGATGCCATTCAACGAATTCTCTCTGAGCAATTCGCCAAGCGGTATT
>JANNUY010000125.1:0-12344 GCA_031414155.1 Acidobacteriota bacterium | reverse complement strand
CGGGCGGGAGGATGAGGTTGATTTGATCGAGTCCTGACAGCGCGCCTTGTGCGCCGACGTAAACCGGTTTGAGCAACGTGTCGCCGAGCTTGACGCGCAAGTTGTAGGCATAACGAAAGCCCGTGCCGAACAACAGCAGATATTGCGGACGTTCTGCCTTACCCAATGCGATGGGGCGTGGCGACCCGTCGGACTTTACGACCGAGGCATAACTATCGCCGTCATCCGTCGTCAGCGCAGCGGGCAATCCTTTGCCGTTGCCGGTTAGCGTGAAGAGCGCAGGCGCAGCGTTCGTGATCGTCAATTCGCCTTGCGCGACAAGGCTCTCGCCGTCGGTGAGAAAAATTTGCGCACGTCCGGTGGCGATTTGATCGGGTACGAGAAAGTTGATCTGGTTGGGCGAGACGAAAAACAGCGACGCGGTGAAAGGCTCGCCCTGACTGTCTAACAAACGAACGCCGAGTTGATTGATTTCGAGCGGCAACGGTTGGCGTTCGGCGCGCGCGGTTTGTTCGGTCAAGCGCGTACCGAAAGCTGCGGCGATGCCGCCCGGTGCAAGTTGCGGTTGATAGCTGGCGGCATTAACCGTAGCGAGTCGGCCTATGGGAATAACCGGGATTTCGTCATCGGCTTTGAGATTGAGACAGAGAACTGAAAAGCACAGCACCATGCTGCGCAAAAGATTGCACAAAAAGTGCGCGGGTTTGAGGGAGAGGCTTCGCATTCGGGTTTACTGCTCAGTTTTTTGTTGAAGGCGTGTCGCAAAAACGGTTGCATTGTAATGGCTTATGGCGAAAACGGGCAAGCGAAGATTCCAGGCACGGCGAATGATAAGCGTCTTAGCTATTGGCTGAATCCGTACTTTTTCAACACTTGTTTCACACGTTCCAGCGGTAGCGATTCGATGGTGCGCGTCGGGGTTCGCATCGTTGTCGCCTGAAACAGCGAGTTGTAAACAGCTTCTTCCGTCGCTTCGAGCGCAGCTTGAAAGAGCGGCGATTGCGCCTCGGTAGGCAAGAAAGCGCGAGGTCGTATAGTTGTTTCACCATGACGATAACGGCTTTCAGTGGAGGTCGAAAACGCAATCGCAAAGTCTCCGCTGCCGTTGGTGTAAGACGATCCGGTGCGGGCCAAGCCAAACAACGCGCGCGCCGCGAGGCGTTGCAAAGCACGAGCATCAAGCGGCGCGTCGGTGGCGACGACGATCATACAAGAGCCGTCGCCGTTACCGTTTTGAGTGCTGGGCGGAGCAAAAGCGTACTGGCCGAGTTCTTTGCCGACAGGCGCTCCGCCGATAGTGAGTACGCCGCCGAAATTGCTTTGCACAATGATGCCCAATGTCCACGCGCCAAAACGTTGTGGCAATATGCGCGAAGAAGTGCCAATGCCGCCTTTCCAGCCGAAACAAACCGTGCCTGTGCCCGCACCCACATTACCTTCGACGACGGGACCGGATTGCGCGCGTTTGATGGCTTCGATTACGTCGGCGCGTTTAATGTGCAATCCGCGAATATCGTTCAAACCGCCGTCATTGGTTTCGCCTACGAGCGCATTGACTGAGCGGACTTCTTCATTGCCGGATTGTGTCAGTGTGTGAACGACGACGGCTTCGATGGCTGTGCCTACGCTTAACGTATTGGTCAGGATGATCGGCGTTTCAATCGTGCCAAGTTCGTGGACTTGCGTTGAACCGGCGAGCTTGCCGAAAGCATTGCCGACGAAAACGGCCCCGGCGACTTTGTCCTGAAAGAGATTGCCACCGTGCGGCAGGATGGCGGTGACGCCAGTGCGAATGTGATCGCCTTCAATAAGGGTGGTGTGGCCCACGCGGACGCCTGCGACATCGGTGATGGCGTTGAGTTTGCCGGGCGGGAATATACCTGGCGCGACGCCTAAATCGCGTGAGCGTGGACGAGTGGTTTGCGACATTTGCCAGCCAGCCATCACCGTGAGCGTAGCCAGACAGATGAAACTCAGCAAAGAAAGACGCTTCAGCATAGGCACGGCCTCAAGGGAAAATAACGAATTGTGTTAGGCTTGAATCAGGAAAGATGAAATGGTGGGGATGGTGGGAATCGAACCCACACTACCGTAAGGTAACGGGTTTTTGAGACCCGCGCGTCTACCAATTCCGCCACGTCCCCACTTGCAAAAACCGTTGAACGACTTCGTTAAAAAGGTAAGCTGTGTCGTTCAAAGCGGGCGGATTATAGGCAGCGACTTGAGGACGGTCAAGCGCGACTCTGGCGTGTGTGTATGGCTTCGGTTATCGTAACGGCACACAACGCAAATCCAATTGCAATCTGCCCGTCAATTCAAAAACCTGAGAGGAATGCTGCGATGTTTACTCGTCAAATGAGCGCCCTTTGTTTAGCGGTATTGTTATCCACCAACCCGATTTTCATCTTTCCCCAAGCCGCCGCTCCTGCGCGCCAGACGCCAAGCAAAGCTCCCGGCAAGGCTGGGCAAGGCACGTTGTTGCCTAATGGCTGGACGCTTACGCCCGCTGGCACGCAACTCGGCGTGAGCGACTTGCCGATGAATATGGAACTCAGCCGCGATGGGCGCTGGTTGCTCGTCACGACCAACGGCAACGGCGATCAAACCGTAGAAATCATTGATTTGATTGTGCAAAAGAGCGTGCAAACCGTCACGGTCAAAAAGTCGTGGCTGGGGTTGGCTTTCGCGCCAGACGGCAAGCGGTTCTTTGTGTCGGGTGGTGACGACAACGAAGTGTTGATCTTCGATTTTGCCAACGGCAAAGCGACCGAAGCGGGCAAGCTGAATCTCGGCAGCGACAGCTATCACGCGCTGGATGAAAAACAACGCACGGCGGCGCGGCGAGCGGGACGCGGTGAATATGCTTTTCCGTCGGGCATTGCCGCAACGCCGAATGGCAAGTGGTTATATGTTGCTGAAAACCTCTCGAACAAAGTCTCCGTTATTGATCTCGCCGCGAAAAAGGTCACGACCAAAATTGACGTAGGCGAATACCCTTACGATTGCACGATCACCGCTGACGGCAAGCGCGTGTATGTCAGCAACTGGGGGGCGCGCAACGTTGGCGTGATTGATACCGCAACGAACAAAGTCATCGGCACGATTGCGACAGGCGATCATCCGAATGATCTGGAACTCACGCGCAACGGCAAGCTGCTTTATGTGGCGAACGCCAACAGCAATACGGTGTCGGTGATTGACACGGCGGCGATGAAAGAGATCGAAGCCATCTCAACCGCGCTGCATCCCAAATCGCCCGCAGGCAGCACTCCGAACGCGGTTGCGCTGTCGCGTGATGAAAAGACGCTTTACATCGCCAACGCCGACAACAACAACATTGCCATTGCCGACGTAAGTAAGCGCGGCGCGAGCAAGATCAAGGGCTTCGTGCCGACGGGTTGGTATCCGACCAGCGTGCGTGCGAGCCGCGACGGCAAGCGCATCTTCGTCGCCAACGGCAAAGGTACTGTGTCAGCCGCCAATCCCAAAGGGCCGCAACCCTTGCCCGGACGTTCGCGTGCGGATGGACCGGTCGAATACATCGGCAGCTTGCTGAAAGGTTCCATCGCGTTGATTGACGTGCCGGGCGCGGCGCAATTGGCTGCTTATACCCAAAGCACGTATGCCAACTCGCCTTACACTGATGAGCTGCTGCAAGCGGCGCGCGCTCCCAAGTCGGGAACCGCCATTCCTGTGCGCATAGGCGACAAGTCGCCGATAAAGCATGTGATTTATGTCATCAAAGAGAACCGCACTTACGATCAAGTGTTGGGCGATATGAAAGAAGGCAACGGCGACCCGAACCTGTGCATCTTCGGCGAAGACGTGACGCCCAATCAGCACGCTTTGGCGCGCGACTATGTTCTGCTGGATAACTTCTATGTTGACGCCGAGGTTTCTGCCGACGGCCACAACTGGTCAACCGCGGCTTATGCGACTGATTACGTTGAAAAGACCTGGCCGACGAATTATTCCAGCCGTGGTCGCAGCTATGATTACGAAGGCAGCAAGAAAATCTCGCGTCCGACCAAAGGCTACATTTGGGATCACTGCAAAGCGGCGGGTGTGACTTATCGCAGCTACGGCGAATTTGTGGAAGAGCGCGAAGGCAAGCCGGGCGGCGGCGGCGAAACCGGCGCGGAGTTGAAGGCCACGCCAAAGAAAGAGAAATACACCAATGAAGATGCCTTGCAAGGGCATTTCAGCCCGACTTTTGCTACGTGGGATTTAGAAATTCCCGATGTCGTGCGCATACAGGCTTGGCAGGCTGAGTTTCGTGAATACGAAAAGAACGGCGGCTTGCCGCAATTCCAGATTATGCGCATCGGCGGCGATCACACCCAGGGCACGCGCGCCGGAGCTTTGACGCCGCGCGCTTACGTCGCCGAGAACGATCAAGCGGTCGGGTTGCTGGTCGAGACTGTCACAAACAGCGAGCGTTATGGCAAAGACACGGCGATTTTCATTCTCGAAGACGACGCGCAAAACGGCCCCGATCACGTAGACGCTCATCGCTCCATCGCCTTCGTCGTCAGCCCGTATACCAAGCGCAAGTTCGTTGATTCGACGATGTATACGACCTCGGGAATGTTGCGTACGATGGAATTGATCTTGGGCATTCCGCCGATGAGCCAATACGACGCGGCGGCGATGCCGATGTTTAATTGCTTTACCGACAAAGCTGACCTGATGCCTTTCAAACTCGTCACGGCCAAAATTGATCTGACTGAACGTAACACCAAGTCTTCACCTGGCGCTCAACAATCAGCCCGTTGGGATTTCAGTAAAGAAGACACGCTGCCCGACATCCCGTTCAACGAAGTCATTTGGAAATCGGTGAAAGGCGCAGACTCGCCCATGCCCGCACCGGTACGCAGCGCTTTTGTACGTGCAGTCGAAGATGATGATGACGATGCAGAAGAAGAAGCGCGCGAACGCATCGTGCGCCGTAAAACTGTGCGGCGACGTTGAGCGATTGTGATAGCATCGCCGCCGCCGAACTTGGTTTAGGAGACTGTTATGCAAGCTGCCACTGCGCCTGATTACCTTGCCGCTATCCAGCACCTGCCACCTGGAACGTTTATGCACGCCGACAACGTGTCGTGGGAGGTGTATGACCGTTTGCTCAACGCGCTCAGTGAGACAACGTCAGTGCGCGTTTTTTATGATCAAGGGAGGTTGGAAGCCATGTCGCCTTTAGGAATGCACGAAAAGCCTACGAAAATTATTGGTCGCCTGATTGCCGCGATGAGTTATGAGTTGGACGTAGACATTGAGTCATACGGTCAAACGACGTTGCGCAAGCAGATGAAAGCCAAGGGCGCAGAGCCGGATGATTCGTTTTATGTGCAGCACGCGGCGCAAGTGATTGGCCCACGCGAACTCGACTTGGCTTCAGACCCACCGCCTGACTTGGTGATCGAAAGCGACCTGACCAGTTCGTCGCTAAATCGCTTTGCGATTTACTCGGGATTGGGGGTTCCTGAAATCTGGCAAGTCGTCAATCATGAAGTGGTCTTTTGGGTGCTGATGGATGGCGCTTATCAGGAAGCCGCCGAGAGTCGCGCCTTTCCGTTTTTGTCGTCGGAAAGATTGAATGACTTTGTGCGTATCGGAATAAACCAAGGCCAACATCGCGCGGCGCGGGCATTTCATCAATGGATGAAAAAACAGAACCTCCCCCCGCTTGAAGTGGCGTAAAATAAGCAGCTTGACGCTGGTCTTGAGCGAGAACTAGACTCTCGTCCGCTCCAAACCTTCCAACTCGGTTTGCGGAGAAGAAACCCAGACACACGGCTCAAAGGCAGTATTCGACGAGCCGTTATTTTTTGGACTTTGACGCGCGGCGGAAGCGCCCTAACCGAGATGACTTGCAAGGGCTTTTGATAGGAGCCGTTCATAGCTCACGATCTGTTAGGCGTTACGCGTGCCGCGTCGTCATCAGCACCGAGGAGAGTTATCCCTTATGAAATACCGAATTTTTAATGCAACAGTCGTGCGTTCGCTTGTGATGAGCCTCGCGTTCGGCTTGTGCGCGCCGTCGTTGACGGCTTTTGCGCAAGACAACAAGCAGGACAAGAAACGCCAGAAAGAACAGAAAGACCGCCAAGAAAAAGCTGAGAAAGAAATCGTCAACAGCGTATACAAACGCTGGCTCGACGAAGACGTGCGTTGGATCATCACCGACGAAGAGCGCAAGACTTTTAAGACGCTCAAGACCGATGACGAACGCGAGCAATTCATCGAACAGTTCTGGCTGCGCCGCGACCCCGACCCTGACACCGACTCGAACGAATACCGCGAGGAGTATTACCAACGCATTGCTTACGCGAACGAGAAATTCACGAGCGGCATCCCTGGTTGGAAGACCGACCGAGGACGCATTTACATTATGTTCGGCAAGGCCGATCAGGTTGAATCGCATCCTTCGGGCGGCAGCTATGATCGCCCTACGTGGGAAGGCGGCGGCACGACTTCGACTTATCCGTTCGAGATTTGGTGGTATCGCTACGTTGAAGGCGTAGGCTCTGACGTGGAAATCGAATTCGTTGACCCGTCGGGTTCCGGCGAATATCGCATCGCGCGCAACGCGAACGAAAAGGATGCGCTGCTTTATACGCCGAACGCTGGCCTGACGTTAGCTGAACAATTGGGACTGTCATCCAAAGCTGACCGCATCGCCTTTGGCGGCATCGGCGGCAGCAACGGCACGAACGGAAACCAGATGTTCGGTCAACGTGCCAAAGACCAGCCGTTTGAAAAGCTGGATTTGTTAGCGCGTCTGTCGCGTCCGCCCAAAGTAAAGTTCAGCGACTTGGCGGCGCTGGGTGAATCTGAATTGCCGAAAGCCAGTTTTGATGTGTTGTCGGCGGGTTTGGTCATCAACTGTTTGCGTGTGACCGAAACGTCAGTGCTGACTTCGTTCACCGTGCAGATGGATAACACGGATTTGGTTTACAAAGATTCGGGTGGCATTCAACAGGCGGCGGCGAACATTTACGCGAAGATCACCGCCGTATCCGGCCGTCGCGCCGGACTCTTTGAAGACGTAGTGACTTCGAGTTACGTGCCCGAAGCGTTGGAGCAAGGACAACAACAGAAATCGGCTTATCAGAAAAATGTCGTGTTGCCGCCGGGCAATTACAAGATTGATTTGGTCGTGCGCGATGTGAACAGCGGTAAGACGGGCATCATCAAACAGGGCTTTGTCGTGCCGCGTTATAACGAGGCCGAGTTGTCGCACTCGACTTTGATTCTGGCCTCGCGCATCGAACCGCTCAACGGCAAATTGCCCACGGGTCAGTTCACGTTGGGTACTTTGAAGATCATTCCCAACGCTTCGGCAGAGTTCAAAAGAGACCAACCGCTTGGCATTTACATGCAGGTTTATAACGTGCAGGTAGATCAAGCGACATTGCGTCCCAGCGTTGAGATTGAATACCTCGTCTCGAAGGGCGGCAAAGAGATGGCGCGCATCAAAGAAGACGGCAAGAACAGTTTGAGTACGATCAACAGCCAACAGATTACTTTGGCGCGCACTTTCGCACTCAAAGATTTCGAGCCGGGCTTTTATGACGTATCGGTCAAAATCACCGACAACGTTGCGGGCAAAACGATCATCACGCCGAAAGATTCGTTTCAAGTGAAATAGGCTTTTGGTTCAGCGTAAAAAACGATAGGGGATGCGAACTCATCAGGTTCGCATCCCCTATTTATTTTGGTGTTTGTTTTGGTGTTGCATTTGTGGCGGGAAAGAATTCGTCAGGTAGCTGTCGGCCAGTAAGGTTGCTGTGCTTGGCATATTGATAAGCCGTATACGCCGCGATGAAATGACAAACCCAGCCCAGCAGTCCGCCTGTACCGATCCAAAAACCGGGCGTAATAATCAGCCAGAAAAGGCCACGCAAAAACTTGCCGTTATAAATTTGGCCTACGCCGGGGATGATGAAACTCAACAGTGCCGCCGTGTTCGGATTACTCATTGTCGTCAAACCTCCTTGCGCGAACGATACGATTACAGCGACATGAAAAGTTCGCCAAATTTCAATACACGCTGCGGGCGTGAACCATTTCTTTCGCTGCCAACGCAAAGCAAGGCTCCACTGCATCATTAGCCATCACCCGCGCCGCCACGTATTCACCCAACGCTGGGCCGTGTTTGAATCCGTGGCCTGAGCCGCCGCCCACCAGCCAGACATTGCTGAAATCGGGGTGGCGGTCAATCAGGAAGTCTCCGTTAGAAGTGTTTTCGTATTGGCATACGCGCGACTCGGCGAGCGGCGCATCAGCTAATGCAGGAAAGCGGTGCGCGAGAAACTGGCTAACTTCGCGCAAGGTTTCAGCCGTGACAAGTCGGTTGCTGGTGTCAGGGTCAAAGGCCGCGCCGTGGCGGTCGAGTGCGATTTTGAAGCCACGAGCTTCGAGGTCAGGCAGGCCGTAAAACTCGGCTTCATAATCGAGCCATACAGGAAAGTTCGGCGGCGCGAAGCGTCGGTCGCCTGGGGGCAGGCCGAAATAGAAAACCTCTTGCCGCGTCGCGTGAATGCGATGGCCCAACAACGCCGGAAAGAGTTTTGGCAACCACGGGCCGCAAGCGAAAACGAACGTGCCCGCCCGCAATGAAGAACCGTCTGACAATTTGAGTTCAGCCAATTGCCCTGTGCCAGTCGGGAGTGACACAGGCGTTTGTGCTGCCGCTTGATGAAAGGTCACGCCGCGTTGCATTGCCATGTGCGCTACGGTTTGTACGGCACGCCGCGCCATCAATGCGCCGCTTTCGGGTTCATGAAGCGCCCAAGTGTGGTCGCCGAAATCGAATTGTGGGAAGCGCGCTTCAAGTGCCGTGCGGTCGAGCTTTTCGTGTGGGATGCCGTTGGCTTGCAGGGCTGACAAACTGGCGAGCGCGTGTGCGTTGTCGTCGCGCGCCAGCAACAGCACGCCGGTTTTATGAAAAAGCGTATGTCCTGTGTCTTCACAAAAATCTTTCCACAGCTTCAGCGCGCGCCACGACCAGCGCGTATAGATTTCGCTCGTGCCGTAACTCATCCGAATGATGCGCGACTCGTCGCCCGAACTTGAACGGCTGTTGCCCGCGCCATAAGCGTCAACCAGCGCGACGCGCAAGCCCGCTCGGTTTAGTTCATAAGCCGTCCATGTGCCGAACACGCCCGCGCCAATGACGGCTACGTCAAAAGTCTTATTCATAGCGATGCCTGATTTTTTAAGGGTTGAACAACTTGCGATTGCGACGGACTATATTGATGGCATTGGCGCAAAACAACTATGGCAGCAAGCAATGATCCGCAAGAATTAGGACGCCGCTGGGCGCGTGAAGACCAACCCGTGAACGAGTTAATCGCGGGTTTGCCAACGGAGCATTTGCCTATCGCGTTGACGGCTTACGCAACGGAACTGAAAGCCATGTATGTCGCCGAAGCGCAACGCGACGCGCTCACGCAATTGGGCAATCGCGCAGCTTTCGAGCATCATCTCGCGGCTGAAAGCGCGCGGGCTTTGCGCTATGGTCGCTTGCTCACCGTGGCGTTGCTTGATCTCGATGGATTCAAACAGGTCAACGACACGCACGGGCACGCCGCCGGAGACCGCGCGTTGCAACAGTTCGCCACGTTGCTCAAGGCTTCGTTGCGACAGAGCGATCAGGCGTTTCGTTATGGCGGCGATGAGTTCGCAGTGCTGTTTCCTGAAACGGCAGTCACGGCAGTTGATGGCGTGATGCGGCGGTTGCGCGAACAGATGGCGGCGGTGAATTGCGCTTACGGTTTCAGTTGGGGATGCGCTGCTTTGCCTGATGACTTACCTGAAGCTGACACCCGCGAACCGCAGGCGTTGTTGCAGGCGGCTGATGCGCGGCTTTATGCGCAAAAACGCGAAAGGCGTTCATGACTTTTACCCGATTTGCCCAACAGGCTTTACGTTCGTCGAAGCTCAACGTGCGCGTGGTTTATAGCGCGTTGGTCGTAGGCTTCCTTTTGTTGATCGGGCTGATCGTTTATTTGGGCAGTTATGGCGCGAATCGTTTGGAAGAGTTGAGCAGCAGCGCGCAGGCAAAAACCGAAGGCTTCGGCGTGCGCTTGCAACAAGTCTCGGCCTTGCGTTCGGCGGTCGAAAACAGTCTGGCCGAAGCGCGCACCTATCGCACGGCGCGCGAGAACCTGCGCTTTATGGTGGTTTCTTACAACATACGCTTTAACGCGGCGTTGCAACGGCTCAACGATGAGTTCGCCAAAACCAAAACCGTCAGGACGCAACGCGGTACCGATTTATCCGCTGAAGAGCGCAAGCAGATTGATTACTTGCTCGCGCACGAAGCCACGCTAGTGGCTTATCTGTCGCAGGTGCGTGAGCGCGTGAATGCCGAAGCCAAAGGCGACCAGCATTATGCGCCGCGCGAAATCGTTACGCCGCAAGATGCTGAGATTGACGCCACGTTAAAGTCAGGCACGGAGCCTGCGACGCGGCAATCGTTGATCGAAAGCCGCTTTCTAAGTGCGCAAAACTTTATGCTGATCGCCGTGCAGGCGTGGGAAAAACGGCTCGACACTGAACGCATCAACCTGTTGGCTGACGTGGCTACGCAACAAGCGGCAGCGGCAGCGGCGATGCGTTCGCGCATGTTTTGGACGGCGCTGCTGGGCGCGTTGATTGCACTGACGGCGTATCTGGTCGCACGCCTTCAAATCAGGCAGATTCGCAAGGCCGAAAACGAAGCGCAAGAAGCAGGTGGGCTAACGACTTCAGTGTTGAACAGTTTGCGCGACGGCGTGTTGGCGATTAACGAACAGGGCGCAGTATTTTCAGTGAATCCTACGTTTGAGAAAGACTTTCGCTTCACTGAACGCGAATGCCTGCATCAAGATTACCGCACGCTGCTCGCGGGGCTGCCGGTATTGCGGCAGGCAATTGAAAAAGGCAGTGAACGCCTGCCGCTGGTGTCGGCTTTGCACGTACGCGCCGCCGAGCGATTGGAAATCAAACCGGATGGCACAGCGGGCGATACGCGCTTGTTTGATCTTGAAATCACGCCGCGCAAGGTGGGTGGCGAAGAGCGCGGTTCGGTCATCGTGCTGACCGATGTCACAGAGATCGAACGCAACCGCGAAGACGCCGAACGCAATCGTGCCCTCAGCCGCATCGGACAACTCACCGCGCAAGTCGGCCACGAAATTTATAATCCGTTAGGTTCGATCAAACTCAACACTGACTTGCTGGATATGCAGCTTCCGCCCGATACGCCCGCCCTGCACGATGCGCGCGAAACGGTGAAGCGGCTCAAGCGTTCGCTCGAACATCTCTCGACCATCGTGCTGGACTTGCGCTATCTCTCGCGTCCGCGCGACCCCGAACGCAAGGCAACCGAACTGAATGGCTTGCTTGACGACGTGATCGAACTCGCGCACGAACGTTTGCAACGTACCCAAATTCAGGTCAAACGCGCTTACGCCGCCGAACCGCTGCGCGGAGAATTCGATTCGGTGCAATTACGCAAAGT
Organism: Acidobacteriota bacterium; assembly: GCA_031414155.1. Lineage (GTDB taxonomy): Bacteria > Acidobacteriota > Blastocatellia > RBC074 > RBC074 > JACPYM01. The sequence continues at coordinate 835 of JANNUY010000125.1, read as the reverse complement.
CTTTCTCAACCTGTTGATGAATGCGATTGAAGCCTCGCCGCAAGGCAGCGAAGTCACCTTGGCGACGCGCGCCGTCAGTGCTAACGAACTAAAACATGAATTGGCGAACGGATTCAAAGCCGAACGCGGTGCCTTGATTGTCAGCGTGATTGATCGCGGCAGCGGCATGTCTGCCGAAACCAAACGCCGCGTGTTTGAGGCGTTTTATACGACCAAACAACACGGCACGGGCTTAGGGATGATGATTACGCACGAAATCATTAAGAAACACGGCGGCCTTATCGAAGTCGAAAGCGAAGTAGGCAAAGGCACAACGGTTGAAGTTTATCTTCCGCTGTGAAACCGAGCGGACAAAGGAATCAACTCAGAGGAATGTTTTTATAATTGATCGGCAGAGGATGGTCAGAGCAAAAACAAAGGCGATGCCATCCGTGATGATTGCATCGCCTTTAGTTTTTTTATTTTCAGCACGGGGTTAGACCGAGATGACTTCGAGTTCGGGGTCAACTTCTGATTGCAAAATGCTCTCAATCGCCATCAGCGTACCGGTAAACGAACTCGGGCAAGAGCCGCACGCGCCCTGATAACGAATGGTCAGCCGCTTTTCGTTGAGGCCGATGATTTCGATGCCGCCGCCGTCCCCTGCCAAACCGGGGCGAATCTTTTCATCCAGAATCGCATTGATCTGATCGAGCATCGGGTTTTCGCCCGGCACAAAAGCAGGAATCGGACTCATACCGGGTTCTGCCGCCATTGCCAGTTCAGCCACGGCGGGAGCCGAGCGAATCGGTTCAGCCAGCTTGCGCAGCATTTCTTCCCAATCCACATGGTCTTC
>JANNUY010000124.1:0-4682 GCA_031414155.1 Acidobacteriota bacterium | reverse complement strand
GAATCGTGCCGCCAATGATCCAGTTGGTTTCACCGACCACGAAATTATCGCCGTTGGTCGTAATCAGTTCGCGCGCGATGTGGTTGTAAGGGCGATTCTCACTAATGGCTTTTGTGAGGTAATCGTAAAACGCTGTGCGCGCCGGTTCTTAGCGCCTGACGTTGACCGACGCCGCCGTATTTTTATAGAGGTCGCCGAAAAACATCGTCCACTTATCAACAAACTCCGGCGAGCCGATCAGTTTGTCTACGAGCGCGGCGCGCTTGTTGGCGGCCTTGTCAGCCAGAAATGCCGTGACCACATCCGCCGTCGGAATCTGCCCGTCCAGGTCAAGATAAGCGCGGCGCACGAACTCTTCATCCGTGCAAATCGGTGCCGACGCAATGTTATCTGTCGCCATCTTGTCGAACAGAATGTTGTCAATGTAGTTGTTGCGCGGGATGTCGTTGGGCGGGACGGTCGCCAAATCGCTGACGCTGAAACTGGTATTGCGCGCCAGATAATTCGTCGCCAATGCGACTTCTTCGCGGTGACGGGCGAAGGCTCCCTTGATGCCTTCAGGGTCTTGCAAATACCCGCAATCGTCACGCTTAACCTTGGGGTATTCTTCACCCGCAGGGTTTTGATCGTCATTGGGTGTCAAGGCTGCGAATGAAGTCACCAGCCAATTCCCTTGCGCTGCGATCAAACCGACCAGTCCAAAAACAAAAGCCGCCGCAACCATTCTTTTGAAGGCTTGCGACGACCAGTACGTTTTTCTCATGGCACGAATCGGCATAAAGCGGTTTGCCATAAATTCCTCCCGTGAATGCCAGTGACAACATTGCCCTGGACAAAGTGGACCAATAATTTTTCTACTGCGAATTGGCTGACTTCAAGAAGTATGCCCAGCCGGTAATGAACGAAACGTGAGCTTAGACGAAGCTCATCACAGTTTGGACGAGAAGTTTTCCAATTTAATTTACCTGCGAGCGTAACTGACCGAGCGCGGCGTTTTTCGGATTCACTTTTTCAAGCTGTTGCAGCGTGGCGCGCGCCGCCGCCTTGTCACCTTTGCTCAACTGGGCTGCGGTCAGCAGTTGTAATACGTCTTCATCTTTAGGTTTGAGCTTGCGGGCTTGCTCGAACAACACGACCGCCTGATCGAAGCGGCTGATTTGCGCGTAAAGCCTTCCTGCTTCGATTTGTGCTTCGAAATTTTCCGGTTCCTTGCGCGCCCGTTCGAGCGTCGCGGTCACATCGGCTTGCGTATCGCCGCCTGCCGCCGGTTCGGGCGCAGCCATACTGTTCGCTGCCGCATTGGTCGGCGACGGCGTCATGGCCGCGTACTTTTGATTGATCGCATCTGTACCGAGATAACCAATAATCACGCCGAGCAATACGCCAATCAGGGCATAAAGCAACTTCTCTCTTTGCATTCGTAACAGCCTTTAATTGCAGGGATAGGATAACGAAACGGCAGGGTAAACTGAGGCCAGAGTAGGGTCAAACTCTCATAGTAAAAATGGCGCGGACTTCAGTCTGTGACTGCGGCGCGGCGAAAGTCCACACGCTGGTCACAAACTGAAGTCCGCGCTATACCATTCCACTGAGCTTTCGATGAAGCCGAAGCTACGGCTTTTCGGGCTTGCTCTCACTCGTCGGTTTGGTTTCGCTCTCAGAACCTTCGCGCCGTTTGAGTACCGGGCGGTCATCGCTGTTCGCAGGCGGGGGCGCGGGCTTGCTGCGTTTCAACTCAACGCGTTCATCATCTTTAGGTGATGTTGAGGCTGGAGTAGAAGCCGGAGCAGGAGTATTCGTCGTCGTGCTGCCGCCGCTGTCATCGCGTCGCCGCAAGACGGGACGATCATCGTCATCACCTGTCGCTGTCGGGTCGCCTGTGTCAGGACGCCGACGCAAAACGGGACGATTGCCATCTTTACCGTCTAGCGGATCAACGCGACGCGCCGTTGATGAAGCGCCCAAACGCGCTTTGATCTGTTGGTATTCAGAGCTGTTCAATGAGTATTCGTTCTTGTCAGGAAAGCGCGCAATCAGTTTTTGCGCTTCGGTGATGCGGTCGCCCGTCATCGGATGCGAACTGAAAATCTTTTCGAGCGTGCCGGGCTTGCGCTTTTCGCGGCCATTCAGCTTTTCAAAAAACGTCACCAGCGCGTTCGGGTCGTAACCCGCCGCCCACATATATTGCGCGCCCAGCCGGTCGGCTTCTTTCTCAGAGCCGCGCGAGAATTTCAAAAAGCCCAACGGAACGGCAATGCCTACGGCTTGTTGAATGGCATAACCGCCCACGCCGCCCAAAAAGATCAGTGGAATGGAAGCGTAATTAAGCAATTCGCCTTTCGTCTGTTGTTCCATGCCGTGGCGCGCGGTGACGTGGGCAATTTCGTGCGCCAGCACGCCTGCGACTTCGGCTTCGTTTTCGGCGGCTTCGAGCAAGCCGCGGTTAACATAAAGAAATCCGCCCGGCAGCGCGAAAGCGTTCACGGCTTCGTCGTTGAGCACCTTGACGGTGAAAGGCACTTTGGCATCGCTGTGCAAAATGATGTTTTGCGTGACGCGATTGACGAACTCGTTAATGATCGGATCAGTGATGATGTCGGACTGGCTGTCAATTTCCGCCGCCATTTGTTGACCGACAGCAACTTCGCGTTCGAGCGAATAGAAATTCATCTGCCCCTTGTTGATGTTGCGCTTACCAATCAACGTAGGGTCGTTTTTTTCTTCCAGCGGTTTGGGTTTGTCTTTGGATTGAGCAAAGGCGGGGGTGGCGGTGAAAGCCAACGCGGCGATAAGCGTCAGCAGGAATTGGAAACTTTGACGAAAACCGTTGCGATACATTTTCTTTCTCCCTCTCGTGAAAAGTGGTGCGACGACTAATCTGCGCAACAACGAAGCGCATTACGACACGTAAGAACGCATTGCTCAAGCATTAGTTGGATTAAACGTCGTTAAATTCGGCTCATCCGTACAAATCGCGTATTTGTACCTACGCCATTGAGCCAAGCGCACGCCAGTGATACGTTGCGCGCCACGTTCATCAATTCACGCAGTACCCAAACCAATCAACGAGAAACAAACGCATGGAAACGACTCCGGCTGAAAAAGCTCTGCCGCTCTGGCTCAAGTGGGCGATTGTCGTCGGCACGGGCTTGGCAATCTGGTGTTTGCCTATGCCCGAAGGCATCACACCCGCTTCGTGGCGTTTGCTCGCCATCTTTCTGGCGACGATTGTCGGTTCAATTGTCAGGCCGCTGCCCGGCTCCGCGATGGTGCTGCTCGGCATCGTACTCGTCGCCGCCACGCAAGCCATGCCCTTGAGCGCAGCCGCCATCAGCGTTGTCTCGCCCAACCCGGCTGCGCCTAATTACAAGGCCATTGAAACGCTGCGCATCAAAGCCGCGCTGGGCGGTTACGCCGACCCGGTCGTATGGCTCGTGCTGGCGGCGTTTTTTATGTCGCGCGCGATGATCAAAACCGGACTCGGTCGCCGGTTGGCGTTGCAGTTCATTCGCCAATTCGGACAACGCTCTTTGGGTCTGGGTTATTCCCTCGTAGCCACTGATTTTTTGTTGGCTTCGGTCGTGCCGTCTAACGGCGCGCGCTGCGGCGGCATTACGTTTCCGATTGCCAAAAGCGTCGCCGAAACCTACGACTCGCGTCCGGGCGAAACGGCGAACAAGCTGGGCGCGTTTCTGATGATCTTTATTTATCAATGCGAAGTCATCATCTGCGCTACGTTTCTGACCGGGCAGGCGGGCAATCTGGTGATTCGTGAACTGGCGATGAAGGCTACGCAATTCGATCTAAGCTATTCGCGCTGGTTCATCGGCGGCATCGTGCCCGGCCTCATCTCGCTCGTCGTCACCGGCTTGTTGTTGTATCGGCTCTTTCCGCCTGAAGTCACGCATACGCCCAAGGCGCGCGAGTTCGCGCAAAACGAACTCACACAAATGGGTGCGCTTTCGTTTCACGAAAAGCTTACGCTGGCGATCTTCGTCAGCATCGGGTTGCTATGGGCGACAACCAATCGTTTGCACTCGATTGATTATTCCGTCGTCGCGCTCGTCGGCATCGCGGCGTTGTTATTGACCGCATGCTGAACTGGCACGATCTGGTAACGGAATATGCCGCGTGGGATGTGTTCATCTGGTATGGCGGCATGGTGCGTATGGCCGAAGCTCTCGGCGAAACCGGCATCACGAAAAAATTCGCCGAAGCCGCCGGGCATTTCACTGCGGGCTGGAAGTGGGGCGCGGCGCTCGCCGTCTTGGCGCTGCTTTATTTTTACGCGCACTACGGTTTTGCCAGCATCACGGCACACGCGCTGGCGATGTTCACGCCCTTTCTAGTGGTCGTGATAGCCGCCGGAGCGCCGCCTGTATTGACGGTGTTGCTGATGGCTTATTTTTCAAACCTTTCAGCCGGACTCACGCATTACGGCACAACACCTGGCCCGATTTATTTCGGCGCGGGATATGTCTCGCAACAAACTTGGTGGAAACTCGGACTGATCGCAACGGTTCCGAATCTGTTGATCTGGACTGTGGTGGGGATGCTGTGGTGGAAGCTGTTGGGTTGGTGGTAAGAGGTCAAATTTTCAACACAAAGGGGCAAAGGAACAAGGGGACAAAGTTTCTGAACAAACTAACAAACTCAGATAAACTTTGCCCCCTTGTTCCTTT
>JANNUY010000123.1:0-6656 GCA_031414155.1 Acidobacteriota bacterium | reverse complement strand
CGGCAAGTATAAAGAATATCGCGGACAGCAAGTCGCTTCGGGTCGTTTCGGCGTGAACATTCATTTGCTCAATTGCGCTGACTTCCTCGAAATCAAAATCGGGCAAGGCGCAAAACCCGGCGAAGGCGGCCACTTGCCCGGCATGAAAGTTACTGAACTGATTGCCAAGACACGGCACACGCCGTTGGGCATTGACTTGCTGTCGCCTTCAAACAATCACGACATTTATTCGATTGAAGACCTCGCGCAAGTCATCGCCGAACTCAAGACGGCGAATCCGCACGCGCGCATTTCGGTCAAGATTCCTTCGGTTCCATACATCGGCCCGATTGCGACCGGCATTGCCAAAGCGCACGCCGACATCATTGCGATCAGCGGATACGACGGCGGAACCGGCGCGGCGCGCAAGCACGCGCTGCGTCACGTAGGCATGCCCGTCGAAGTCGGCGTCAAAGCCGCGCATCGCGCGCTCACCCAAGCGGGCTTGCGCAATCGCGTAGAAATCTGGGCCGACGGCGGCATCAAATCAGGCACTGACGTAGTCAAGCTCATGCTGCTCGGAGCCAATCGCGTAGGCTTCGGCACGATGGCGATGGCGGCGGTCGGTTGCACCAGTTGCCGCGAATGCAACACCGGCACCTGTCACGTAGGCATCACGGCGCACTTCAAAACCGAAGAAGAAGCCAAGAAAGGCGGCGCGAAAAAATATACGCCGCGCGATTACGACAAGTCGGTCAACGGCCTCGTCAATTTCTTCTCGCACGTCATCAACGAAATCGGCATGGTCACGATGCGCTTGGGCTTCCACAAGACGCAAGACCTCGTAGGCCGCGCCGACCTGATGAAACAAACGCGCGGCCTCGGCGACATTGATTTAGGTGATTTGCTCGACAACGAAAAGGCCTTTGAGACTTACCAGCCCGAAGAACTGCGCGAAGACAACGTAGGCCGTGCGCATCGTCCGCGCACTTCGATGACCAAGATGGTGACGGATGAGGTTTATAGTTTGATCGAAGCGGGCAAGGCCATTGCGATCTTCGAAGACGACAAAATCACTTCGATGGATCGCTCGCTGGGCACGCATCTGTCTGGCAAGCTCGCCCGCGCGCAGGCGCAAAACAAGCTGCCCGCGCACTTCCGCAAAGCCGTGCTGCATTTCACCGAAGGCTGCATCGCGGGCAATGGCTTGGGCGCTTACAACATTGACTCGCTCGACATCATCGTCGAGGGCGGTGTGCAAGACAGCGCGGCCAAATCCACCTGCGGCGGAACCATCGCCGTCCTCAAAGGACTCAACCACGACGGCATTCGCGTGGACGGCTCCGTCGGCAAATGCTTCGGTTACGGCGCGCAAGGCGGCACGCTGATCGTGCAAGGCGACGCTGATTCGCGGCTGGGCATTCGTCTCTCAGGCGCAGACCTTATCGTAGCGGGCAAGCTGACCGAACCGCTGCGCGATGATCTGGGCTGCATCGCTTCGCGCGCGAATATCAAGGGCTTCGCGTTTGAATACATGACCAGCGGACGCGGCCTCGTGTTCGGCGACCCCGGCCCCTGGCTCTGTTCCGGCATGACGGGCGGCATCGTCTATCTCAAGACCGACGAAGTGATGGGACTGGATATTGACGCGCTCAAACGCCGCCTCGCCAAAGGCGCTGCCGACATCGCCATCGAACCCGTCACGAGCGAAGACGAACAAAACCTGCGCGAATTGCTGACCAAATACATCACGGTGCTGCTCGACCACGGACAACACGAAGAAGCCGAATGGACGCGGCGCTTGCTGAATGAATGGCGCGATACGTTTGTGAAGGCTCTGCCAAAGAAGAAATAGTGTTGTTGCGACTATTGGCAACGTAGTGCTAAACCCGGATCAATTTTCAAAGCCTTGCGAATAGGGCTGTAGCAAGCAACCAAGGCAGCGATAAGTAAAACTAAAGGGGCGACGGTGAAAGTTAAACCATCAAAAGTACTTACATCGTATATCATCAGAGCTACGCTTTGCCGAAGAGTTATTGCTCCTACTAATCCACAGAAAAGCCCAATAAGCACGAGCGATAAGTCTCTTTTTATGAGCAAATTAATTATATCTCGTGGGCGGGCCCCCAATGCTATGCGCAAACCTATTTCTTGAGAGCGTTGAGAAATTGTATAGGAAATCACTTCGAAGACACCTGCATAAGCTAAAGTCAACGCCATTACTGCAAATGCAATTAATATTCCCATATTGAATCGGTTATTAGAAACCGAACGTGATTGCAATTCTTGCATTGTCGCAATGCTCTCAATCGGTTGTCTGGCATCAACAGCCCAAACTAACTTTCGCATCGCAGAAAGCGACCCACCTGAATTTATACTAGGGCGAATAATCAAGCACATAGAGTTCGTTGGGGACTGACTGTATGGCACGTAAATAGCTGGCTCGGCGGGCTTATCCAAGCCTGCCTGCTTAATATCATTAACAATACCTATAATTTCTACTTCTTCCTCTTTTCCAATAATTAAACGTTTACCAATCACCTCTTTATTTGAAAAATAACTGCGAGCGAGGCTTTCACTCACAACTGCAACTCGGTAGGAACTTTCTATATCTTTATCAGAGAAATTTCTGCCTCTAATAAGCTTCATTCCCATAGTCGAAAAATAATTGTAGTCAATCATTCGATAGCGAGCCGAATTATTTTCACTTGGGTTCAATGCGTCTTGCCCATAAATCTTAAAAGTGTATACATAATCAACGCCACAAAAAGGAGCGGCGTTAGCTAAGCTGGCCTGATTGATTTCGCGTGACTTTTTTGCACTGTCGAGAAGTTGCCTGTAAAATTCTCTTTGTTGACTGTCAGCTTTGTATCGAAAGGCGGGGAGTGTTATTTGCATTACTAAAAGATTTTTTGAATCGAACCCTAAGTCAACATTTTTAAGTCGCCAAAAACTGCGCAGCATCAATCCTGCACCTATAAGCAGCATAACAGTCATTGCTACCTCAAATACCAAAAATATATTTTGTAAGTGCCGTATGCGCAAGCCTGCCGTAGCTGTTTGCCTATTCTCCTTAAGCATCATCCCTAAACTAGGTTTTGATAATTTAATCGCCGGGAGTAGCCCGAAAAGTACGCCAACGAGAGCCGAGATTATGAACACAAACACTAACACTTGGGCGTTAATAGCACTTTCATTGGCACGACTCATATCTGCTGGCACGATAGCTATAAATAGCCCCAAGCCTACTTTACAAAGAGCTAGGCCTAACGCACCACTTAATACGGATATTAACAGGCTTTCAGTGAGCAGTTGTTGCATTAACCTAGCTCTCGTTGCTCCAAGCGAAGCACGAATGGCTAATTCACCTATTCGCCCTGTTGCCCTAATAAGCATAATGCTAGCTACATTTGAGCAAGCGATTAGCAGTAAAAAGCTAGATGCCCCCAAGAGGAAAAACAACTCATGACGGGAAGGTTCACTTATATCTTTCAATAATGATGTGACCAATACATCAGTCCTATAATCTGTTTTTGGGTATTGTTGCTTTAAGTTTTCTGCTAGGTTACTCAATGCTTGTTGCGCCTGTCTAATCGTAGTATCGGTTTTAAGCCGTGCAACAACTTTATAGGCCATTTCACTGCGATTGCTCCTTATAACAGGGTCATATGTGAGAGGCACCCATAGATCGGTTTTATTAGGGTAGGTAAAGCTGAAGCCAGATGGCATCACTCCTATAACAACATATGGTTCGTCATTTAGCGTAATTTTCTTATTAACCGCATCCAAAGCGCCGCCAAAATGACTACGCCATAGGCTATCGCTGATTAAGACAACACGATCGCGTCCTGGCTGTGCTTCATCGTCTGTGAAAACTCGACCATGAATAGCATTCACTCCTAAAACGGAAAACAAATTGGTGGAGACACGACACCCAGCAAGTCTAACGGGTAAATCGTCGCCAGTAAGGTCAAATCGCGCGTCCTTGGAAGTCGAAGCATCCTTATAGGCTGCGATACTTTCAAAAACATTGGTTCTATCTCTCCAGTCATAAAATTGACCAGGCGTAACAAGTCTTCTTGCTTGAGTTCTCCAAAGCATGACAAGCTGATCAGGTTGCTGATAAGGTAGAGGACTAAACAATACTGCGTAGGCAATGCTGAAAATTGCTGTGTTGAGGCCGATTCCAACCCCTAAGATGGACACAGTGAGAATAATAGAGAAACGATTCTTATAAAACAAAAGTAATGCATATTTAACGTCGTGATATAAGGAATTTACGATATCCTTTATTTGTACGTTCTCTTAATGACTATTCGATTTAAAGTTAAGTTCTGTTAAACCGGGCAATTCAATCTGAAAGAAACCTTCTATTTCGGTTTTTAAGCTGCCGCTATATGCCCCAGTCCAATTTTTGATTACGTGCCCATCAGCGGAAACGACCAATGTTTGAGGCGTCCCCCCAAATTTATAATTCGCTTTTACATCAACTGGTAAATCCTGACACACTGGAAACTCAATATTATTTGACTTAATGTAGTCTTGAAGGCCATCGGTTGAAAGCGATAGTCCGAAAAAAAGTATTTTCCTCGCATTTTTTCTGCAAGAGCCTTCACGTTTGTTAGGTTGCGTTTACACCAAATGCAACTTGGTGTGAATGTATAAAAAATAATTGGACTCGCTTTGTCAGAATATGAAAAATCAACATCTCTGCCCATTATATCCTTCGCAAGAAAAGGAGGCACTGAATCTCCTGCTGATAGTTTTGTCAGAGTTTTTAGCTCTAATTTAACTTGTATCACTTTGCCGTTCAACTCTCCAATTTTTCTAGCCAGAAAAACATTAAGCGCGGATGAACATATTAGGAGAAATAGCAAAGGCCATAACGTCAACGTTGCTTGTAACTCTTTGAGGTTTAAGCTAATTGAATTAAGGAAAAATGGGAATCTCATTTTCTTAATCGCCCGCTGGTTGGCAAATTTGGCGACGATACGATGTCGCCTGAAGTCTTTAACATACCCCAGAAATACGCGAAGAATTAAAGAAGGAGAATTTGAAGTTACGTGGGAAGCGGTGGCGGTCATCTAACGCGCACTTTCCATGGATGCGATTAAGCAACTGCCACCGCTTATGAAATCGCTAATAGCACGTACCAGGTTTCCCCGGACAGCAATCTCTTTCACCCTCTGGCTTGTCATGGCAAGTCTTGCCGCCATTGCAGTCCTCCGAAGTGTCACAGCAGTTACCGCCTTCCATTTCGCCATCTGCATAAGCGGATGGCAAATTTAATTGCCAGGTAGAAAATGCCATTGCTACGATAGCGAAGGCATAGACTAATAGAAGTTTCAATCTGTTCGATTTGTTCCTTATCATTTTGTAATCTCCGTTTGATGGTACTTTCAAGATAGCCCTTAACAAAACCAAAAACGACAAGGCAAGCTCACCGCAGCCTCACTAACATCACTTTACGCGTGATTAATTTGAATAGCGCCTTTACGTGCAAGCGCCTAGGCTTTTCGTAGTTCATAACTCATTTTGATTAAATTAACGTCATCCGCTAGCCCAAAGCAAATTAGGCGGTAACGTGATATAACTCAGGCTTATTAGTCAATCGCCACCGCCTATGGCACCGCTAATAACAAGTACCGGGTTTTCCAGGTGCGCAATCTCTTTCACCCTCCGGCTTGTCATGGCAAGTCTTGCCGCCATTGCAGTCGCATGAAGTGTCACAGCAGTTACCGCCTTCCATTTCCCCATCCGCATAAGCGGATGGCAAGTTTAATTGCCAGGTAGAAAAGGTCATCGCTATAATAGTAATTGCGTAAACAAGCAGGAGCTTCAGTTTGTTCGTTTTCTTTTCCATCATTTTGTAACCTCCGTTTGATTGTATTCTCACACCGTTTTTCACTTGCGGGAAGAATGCAGACTATAGAGTACAATGGTATCCTGCCCTATGGCCCACTAGCGGTCTCTTCACACAGCCAATACCCGATGTAAGCAGGTTAGAAGAAGTATTGAGGTATTATGAGTGACGATTCACTTAACAAAACATGCCCATGAGTATTCTTTATACCTTAAGACCTCTTCCAAGATATTTAAAGTTAGGTAAGCAAATTATTTGCCTTGTGTTATTAGAAGCGCGAGAAAGGAAAACGTGACAAAGAAAGCTATTTTTGTTAGCTATCTCTCTCAACTTCTCAATCAACCGCTTCTTTCGTTGCCGATTTGCGCCAAATTACTGAGCAAGCCGCTCCATAGGGTTTGGTCTTGCTATAACTTTCGTTCAATTTTGTTGTCACCTTGTATGGCACATAACCTAACCGCAAATATGCTCGACCGTCATTGATAATTATCAAGCCTGTTCTGTGAGTTTTATCCCGCAGCCTCTCGTGTGAGTCGTTCCAGATTCGTCAAAAAAATCCAGCCTTTGTCACGCCGAATGACACCGTCCTGCTCCAACTTCTTCAATTCCCGGCTGAAGTGTTCCGGCGTAATTGCCAGCCAGGAAGCCATCGTAGTGTGTTTGAAAGGCAAAGGCAGCCTCAGTTCGCCGTATGGAGACGGTGTGGCTTCAGGCACAAATTTAAGCAGGAGGTAAGCCAGTCGCGCGCGCGCCGAAAGAGTGGCAAGTCGCGCTAGGTCATCGGCCAGACCGTAAAACTGCTGGGCGAGCGTAT
>JANNUY010000122.1:0-1994 GCA_031414155.1 Acidobacteriota bacterium | reverse complement strand
GCGCAAATGAATCCGGCTGACCGCGAATTCTTCGGCAATCGCGTGCTGACGTAACTGTTCGCCCGCTCGAAATTCGCCGCGCAAAATCTTATCTCGCAACCGCTCGGCGACGGCAGTAGTTAGTGTTTGGCGCGGAATTGCTCGACGAGCGGCGAGACCTCCGTTGATGGGTTCACTCATTTTTCTTTTTACCTCTGCAATGCCAAATCGAAACACAGAAGAAATGGGCTTAGATCAATTCATTCATCATTGTTGTGCAGGTGCTGCCGCAGCTTGCGCATTAGTTTTCTTCGGCATCGTGTTCCAATCGGGAGGCTGAACACCAAGCAAATGTTGCACGAAGAAGTCGTAACGTTTCTTGTCGCCATACGCGCCGCCGTTGGTGTGACCCGCGCCGGGGATTTCGAGAAAATCAAACGTCTTCTCGGCTTTAATCAACGCATTGACCACTTGCATCGTCGAAGCTGGGTCAACGTTCGTGTCCAATTCGCCGAGAATCAACAGCAACTTGCCTTGCAACTTGTGTGCATTGTCCACGTTAGACGCGGCGGCATATTCGGGGCCAATCGGCCAGCCCATCCATTGTTCGTTCCACCAAATCTTGTCCATCCGATTGTCGTGACAGCCGCACGATGAAACGCAGACTTTGTAAAACTCAGGATGAAACAACATGCCGCCGAGCGAACTCTGTCCGCCTGCCGACGTGCCGTAAATGCCTACGCGTGTGATGTCGTAGTAGCGATATTTCGCCGCGACTGCCTGATGCCACAAGATGCGGTCAGGGAATCCAGCGTCGCCTAGGTTCTTCCACGCGACATCGTGAAAGGCTTTCGAGCGGTTCGACGTACCCATCCCATCAATTTGCACAACGATGAATCCGAGTTCGGCGAGCGCCTGCATTTGGTTATACGCACTGAAGGTTTTCGGCACGAATGAACTGTGTGGCCCGGCGTAAATGTTTTCGATCACCGGATATTTTTTCAACGGGTCGAAGTTGGAAGGCCGATAGAGCACGCCCCAAATATCCGTCTTCCCGTCGCGCCCCAACGAAGTGAAGATTTCGGGCGCGCGCCAACCGGCTTTGGTTAACTCTGTGACGTCGCCGCGTTCAAGTTCAGTTAAGACTTTACGGTCTTCAGTGCGGCGCAATTCGGCGATGGGTGGTTGATCTACGCGCGACCACGTATCCACGTAAAACTTCATGTCAGAGGAAAAGCTGACAACGTGATTGCCGTCCGCTTCGGTTAACGCAGTCAAGCCGGTGCCATCGAAATTGATGCGGAAGTAATGCACTAAATATGGGTCTTTGCCCGCGTGCATGCCGCTGGCTTGAAACCAGATTTGGCGTTTCTCTTCGTCAACTTTTTCGACGCCGCGCACCACCCAATTGCCCTTGGTGATTTGGTTCTTGACCGCACCCGTTACGCCATCGAGCAGGTACAAATGATTCCAGCCGTCGCGCTCCGACATCCAAACGACTTCTTTGCCGTCGTTGATGTCCGAGCGATATTTCTTGCTCGAATACGTAAAGAACGTTTTGGGTTCTTCGCTGATGACGGCGCGCAGTTTGCCCGCCATTGCAGATGAAGATGCATCTACTTCAATCAAGCGATAAACCTGATGCCCGCGCTGGTTGTATTCAAACGTAAAAGCACGACTGTCTTTGCGCCATTCGGGGCGCGTCATCGAATACGGATTGGCGCAAAGCGTGTTGTCAATCACGTATTGCCGCTTGCTTTCAACGTCAAACATTACGGGTAACGGTAGGTCGAGCGCATCACCCGGCTTGGCATATTCAATCGTGCCGTAATGCGGTTGCACCTGATCGCGCGGCGACGATTCGACGAATTGCAGCTTGCGGTGATAACCGGGACGCACACGAAAGACAGCCAGCTTTTTGGAATCAGGCGACCAGGCCACCGTCGCCAGCGCGTAATAGTTTCCTTCAGAACCATCCATACTCAACGCCACGCCTTCGCGCTTGCCTTTCGGTC
>JANNUY010000121.1:0-4481 GCA_031414155.1 Acidobacteriota bacterium | reverse complement strand
TTCGACCATATCGCATTTGGTGATGACGATGAGTCCGGCTTTGAGGGCGAGCAAACGGCAGATGTCGAAATGTTCGCGCGTTTGCGGCATGAGGCTTTCGTCGGCGGCTACGACGAGCATTACGAGATCAAGGCCGTGCGCTCCGGCCAGCATGTTTTTCACGAAGCGTTCGTGGCCGGGCACGTCTACGAAACCGAAATGCACGTCGCTGACAGTGAGGTCAGCGAAGCCAATATCAATCGTGATGCCGCGCTCCTGTTCTTCTTTGAGACGGTCGGCGTTGACGCCCGTGAGGGCTTTGACGAGCGCGGTCTTGCCGTGGTCAATGTGGCCGGCGGTGCCGACGATGATGCGTTTCATAAAATAAAAGTTTGCCACAGAGGCACGGAGTCACAGAGCATCTGAGGGGGGAGAGATTTTGCGTTTGCTTGCAAGCGGTTCAAGATTGGTGACGTATCTCAACCCAGTACGTTTTCTCTGTGCCTCTGTGCCTCTGTGGCAATTTTCTTAAAACCTGTTCAGTATATTTTCGGAGCTATGCAAAACATTCTTTCACGAAAACTCACTTGGTTATATGGCGCAGCCGCTGCACTCGCGTTGATCGGGCTTGGCGACGCGCTGTATTTAACCGTTCAGCATCTCACCGGACACAGCGTGCGCTGTTCGATCACAAGCGGATGTTCGCAAGTTCTCAGCAGTTCTTACGCGCAAGTCGCGGGCATTCCGACTGCTGCTTTTGGCGTTGCCGCTTATTTCACGGCGTTCAGTCTGGCGACGCTGGCGCTGTTCGGTTACGGATGGGCGCGCACGGCGCTGGCGTTGGTAGTGGCGTGTATGTTCGCCGCGACGCTGTGGCTGCTTTATTTGCAAGCCTTCGTGTTGCGCGCCTTTTGCCAGTATTGCCTGCTCTCAGCCGCTGTGACGATTCTGCTGACGGTGCTGGTGTTACTTGCCCGTCAAAAAGCGGTTGATGACCAGCCGTAAGTTGTCTTCAGAAAGTTTCTCCGTCGGGAACTCTTGCCCTTCGACCACCAACGTAGGCGTTGACTCATATTTCAAACTCGCCGCGCGCTGCCCATCCGCTTGTATCAGTCCCGCCACTTGTCGGCCTTCCATGTCGCGTTTGAATTTGTCTAAGTCAAGGCCGATTTCTTTGGCGTAAGAGAGAACAATCGGTTGAATGCTTTCGAGTTCAGCCCACACCTGTTGCGTGTCGTAAAGCCGGTTGTGCATTTCCCAAAACTTGTTTTGCAACTTGGCCGCCACCGCTGCGCGTGCCGCCGCCATTGCGTTTTTGTGAATTTGCGTGAGCGGCAATTGATAAAACGTGAAATGGATTTTGTCGCCGAACTCTTTCTTCACGCGGCTCACCATCGGATGCAAATTGCCGCACGGCGGGCATTGATAGTCGCCGTATTCTTCGATGTTGACGACGGCTTTGGGCACGGCAACTTTAGGGCCTAGCGCTATGTCGTCGCTTTTCGCCGGACTGGCTGCCGCAGCCGGGGTGGCTTCAGGCGCAGGCGCTGGCAAGGCCGTCGTCGTTTCGGGTTGACTGGATTGGAACATCAGCGTTCCCACGAGCAATAGCGCGACGAGAACTCCGCCGATGATGATGAAAGGCAGTGAACGTTTCATGGAGATGTCAGATTCCTTGTTGAATTTATGGTGGAACAAGCCTGTTCTCACCGAGCGCGGGCAAGATACCATCTTGCCCCACAATCAGCCATAAAGCTGCGCGGCTAATTGCATCGCTTCCTGTATAACTTCGTCGCTTTCGCCAAAGCCGCTGAGCCAGTGCGTATTCCGTTGCGCGCGCCACCACGTCCATTGGCGCTTGGCGTAATGCCGCGTGTCGAGTTTCATCTGTTCAATCGCCGACTCTAACGTGCGTTCGCCTTTGAGATATTCGACAAAGCGTTTGTAGCCATGCGCTTGAAAAGCTTTGGCGTCGAGCGGAATGCCTGCGGCGATGAGGCTTTCGATTTCGGCGAGCAAGCCGTGCGCGACCATGCGATCAACGCGAAGGTTGATGCGTTCATAAAGCGCCTCGCGCGGCGGTTGCAAGACGAAGTAATGCAGCCGCGCGGCGTATTCAGTTTCGATAGTTGGTGATGCGGCCTGCCAGTGCGACAGCGGCTTGCCGGACGAAAAATAAACTTCGAGCGCGCGCGTGATGCGCGAGCTGTCGTTGGGCGCGAACTTGGAGGCGAGCGGCGGGTCTAAGCGTTGCAGGATGCGATGCAAGTGCGCCGAGCCTTTGCGCTCCATCAACTTGAGCAAGCGCGGACGGTAACGTTCGTCAATCTCAGGTGCTTCAAAAAATTGCGTCGTCAGCGCGTGCAGGTAAAAGCCCGTGCCGCCTACGAGATAAGGTTTTTTATGGCGTGTCTCGATGTCCGTGATGACGGCGCGCGCCGCTTCAGCCCAGGCCACGGCGGTGAAATTCATGGTGGGTGCAACCAAATCAATCAGGTGATGCGGGATGCCGCGCTGTTCATCGGGCGGCACTTTAGCCGTAGCGACATACAACCCGCGATAAACCTGCACCGAATCGCAGTTGATGATTTCGCCGTTGAACTGTTCGGCGAGCGCGATGCCCAAATCGCTTTTGCCCGAAGCCGTCGGGCCGACGATGCAGATGATTGGAGAGGATGAATTCAAGGCAAGTTGATGAATCGAATAACAGCCAACGCGAGCAAACCGGTCAGCCAAAGCAATGCGCCGAGTTGTTGGGTGCGGGTGAAATTCATTGGCAGGCCGCGCGAAAGTAATTAGCTAAACGTTTGTGCCCGTATGCGGGCGCGAGGCAATCCACTTGCGTGACCGTTGCGCCGAACACCATCAGCGCGTGAATGCGCGGGTTGATCAGTTTCAACGGACTCACCATCGCTTTGAATACGGCGGGTGGCACGTTCATCAAACGCGCAGGTTTATCAATTGACTTGAATGCGAGTTCGGTAATCTCGCGGCGCGTGAATACGTCAGGGCCGCCGACAGGGAAGTCTGCTTGGTCGAGCGTGAGGCTTTCAACGCAGGCACACGCGACATCGGCTTCGTGAATGGGATTGGTTTGGCGCTGTCCGTCGCCCATCACCAAGCCCAAACCTTTTTCGGCGTAACGCAGAATTTCCAGCATAAACCCGAAAAAGCCCGTAGGTCGCACGACCGTGTGCTTCAAGCCAGACGAACGTAACGCCTCAACGAATTTTTCGTGCGCGTCGGCGTATTCAACCTGCCGCATCTGTTCGCCGCCCGCGAGCGAGACGTAAACAAACTTGCCGACGTTCGCGCGTTGGGCTTCTTCGAGCAAGCGCAGATTGCCTTGCCAATCAATAGCGTTGAACGAATGACGGTCTCGCCACGCATTCATATTCATGGAAGCGCCTGCGCACGAAATCACTGCATCGCATTGATCGGCGATCCAGCCCATCTTGTGAGCGTCGAAAAGGTCAGTTTCGTGAATCTCGTCGGCTTCCGTGTTGAGCAAGCGGTTACGGTCGCGCGTGATGGCACGCACGGCGTAACCGCTTTGCTTGAGTTCATGAATGACGTGGCGTCCGAGATGACCGGAAGCGCCCGCCAGCAGGATGCGTTTCATCGTTACGGTTGTTTGGGCTTCAAGGTGTCGCGCAAAACCTCTGACGGCGTTTTCAGCTTGGGCGCAGGCGAAGGCGCAACCAGTGGGATTTTCGGCGCGACGGGCTGCAACTGAAACGGCTTGACGGATGGCGGCTTCACGCGCACCGGCAAGCTCGCGTTGCGGCACGGATCAATGACGCGGCCTTTCGCCAGCTTTTGTCCAGCGGCGTCATCCAAGGCCATGGCTTGATCCAGTTCGGCAGGCGCTTGCTGCACGGGCATCTTGAAACGGCGGCAACCGTCTTCAGTTTGCGTGCCTTGCGATTGCGCAAACACGAGCGCGCCGCCGACGAAGCCAAATAACATCAGATTGATCAACAAAAGTTTCTTCATAAATACCTCCAATCAGAAACGGTTTCAGGCGTGCGCCGCTAACGTAGGCCGCACGCGATTGCGATAGGCGATGGCCTGTTCAAGCACGGCGCGATATTCGTCAATCTCTACGTCGCGTTCGCAACAGAGAATGAAAAGCGTCAGGTCATCGCGGAAGTTGCCGTCCCAGGCGATGACTTGCTCGCCCGTCCACGCCGGGTCGTATTGCTGCATCTTGGCGTCGTCCATGCGGTCGAAATAGGCGCACAGATTGACGCCGGTTTCGTCGAGTGGTTCGGCGTGTGGTTCTTGTTCAAAATTCCAGATTGGTTGTTCCATAAAGTCCTGAGCAGATTAATTGGACAGGATTAACAAGATGAGGACAGTGCAAGAGAAACTAAGTTTCTTGGCATGTATTCTTAGCCGCGTATGCGGCGGCTGAATTTAGCCGTGGGTTTCAACCCACGGGAGGTGTTGAGAAAATTCGTTCGTCGCGTGAGCGACGGTTGAAACATTGGACGCCTTCA
>JANNUY010000120.1:0-3254 GCA_031414155.1 Acidobacteriota bacterium | reverse complement strand
CATCGCCTTTCAAGGTTCGGGCTGTGCCATCTCAAAGGCTTCGGCTTCGATGATGACGGCGGCGGTGAAAGGGAAATCAAAGGCCGAAGCCGATACGATGTTTACTGAGTTTCATCAGATGGTGAAAGGCGAACTTGATCCCGAAACACAAGAAAACCATTTGGGACGGCTAAAGATTTTTGCGGGCGTACGCGAATTTCCGGCGCGGGTGAAATGTGCGAGCTTGTCTTGGCATACGTTGCACGCGGCGTTGGAAGGCCAAGCCGAAGCGGTTTCGACAGAGTGAAAGTCGTTGAGCCTTCTGCCGGGGCATGTTTAATGGCGGATATTACTCGCAGGTACTGATGATGTGGCGATGCTGGTGTTCCGGTCGGGTTGTTGGTTACCAGCCATCGTGTGGTTTAGCGACAGCAACAAAGGCACGCCGCTGTGATGTGAGTACATCGCAGCGGCGTTTTCCATTGCTGGTGTTAGACGGATTCGTTTCCGCACCATTACCAGGTTTGAATTATGGTATCTAACTTTTGAATGTAGCCGTCGTAATCAGCTTCATTGAAATCAAAGCAAGGAGGGCACGAGCCATCCATACAATGTTCTGGGCAAGCCAACGTATACGCATTTTTGAGTTGTCGCGGATCCGTGGGAAAGTTACGCGAAGCCATCTTCAGATGTAAGAAAAACGCCAGTAGTTTTTCGTGATCGGTCGCGTAGCCTTGCGAGTTGAAAACTGTGTACTGAAAAGCTGGAGTGAGGCTTTGCGCTTTGGGAACCAGTCGCTGAAATCGGGCTTCTACTTCGACCAATTTTGCCAAATGATTTGCGTCCTCAATTCTACCATTTGTTTTTGCCATAAATTTCCTCTTCATTTGAAACCTTCGATCATCCTGATCGAAGTGGTGTGAGACTGCTTAGTAAAAGCCACTTGATGGCTTTGCGGAGCCCAAGCCAGACAGCCCAAACTCAAAGTGGGATCGGCATTGTTCGTTAGACGACGCGAGTGGCCGTTAACGAGCGAAGCTATCCAAAGATTGTCTGTGTTGTCGTGACGGGCAATGTATGACACCCGCTCTTCGTCGGGGGCCAGCGTCAGGCTGTGCCAATAGGTTTCGGCGAAGCGGGCTACTGGCACGGCCTGTGAATTGTCTGCATCAGATAAAGTCGAGAGCTTAAGTACGCGTGCTTCGGTGGGGTGAACGATGTTTTTGGCGGCAATGACCGCTACGTAAATGTGCGTACCTGAAGGTGTCCAACCGAGCAAGCGCATTTCGTCTGCGGTCTGAAAAAGCACGCGCTGTTGCGCGCCCTCTTGCAGGTAAACGCGGCGGAGACGTTCTCCCTGCGCGGAAGCGCGTCCGAGATAGATCAGTTGTTTTCCCGTGGGGGAGTAGATGGGGCTGAAAAAACGCCACTGCTTTTCTGTGTTGTTCGTGATGATGGTTTCGCCCGAACCGTCTATGGCGCTGGCGTATAGATTGCTCAGACCATTGCGAATCGAGCCATAGACCAGCCGTGCGCCATCGGGCGACCAACTATAATTCGGTGGCGCAACCCAGCCATAAGGTCTAAGTGAGTAGCCTAAAAAACTGACATCATCTTTCACGATCAAGCGCGGCTCTCCGCCGTCTCGGCCTACGGTCCAAAGCTGATGATGAGTTCCTTCCACACGCAGGAACGCCAGTTGATCGCCGCGCGGAGACCAGTGAACATCGAAGCCGTGATCGGTCAAACGCACCGGACTGCCGCCCGTCAGGGGCATTTGATAGAGCACATTGTCATAGGTGTCTTTCCAGGTCGGAACCTGCTGAAACGCCAGGCGCTGACTGTCAGATGAAAAAGCGGGAAAGATTTTGTCGAGTGTCTCGGTTGCCAGATTTCTCGTTTTGCCGTTGACCAGATTCAGCAAGGAAAGTTCACAAGACTGTTGTTCAGAAAAATAAAAGACTTTACTACCGTCATACGACACTTCCCACGGCACTACCCATTCAAGACCGAAGGTGATTTGGATGGGGCTGCGGCCATCGCGAAAGGCTAGGCAGATTTGTTGAACTCCACCGCGCACGGAGCTGTAAAGGATGCGTTCGTTATCCGGCAGCCATTGTGCGTTTGAGTTGCTTTCCCCTTCGTGCGTAATCTGTCGCGGCGTACCACCTGACAGCGGTTTGACGAATAGTTGGGTGATGTTCGCCGTTTTCTCAGTATAAACCGTCCATTGATTGTCGGTTGAAACCGCAAAGATTTCTTGCGTTGAGCCGGTGGAGTTGTTGGTGATGGCGCGACTCTGGCCTGTAACTATTCCCAACTCATATAGATTTCTGTTCCATTCGTAATAGATTAGCTGCCCATCGCGCGTCCAATTCGTCAGCCAGAGAGGGACGAAATCAAGTGAGGCGATGCGCCGCTTTTCGCCACCATCATCCGTCAGCGGAATTTGCCAGACCTCTGCTTTGCCTTCGTTGCGGATTGATAGATATGCCAGACTCTTTCCATCGGGCGAAAAGATGGGGCTGAAGTCGAACCAGACATCTTTGGTCAAGTTCTTCAATTCTCCGCCCGCGACTAAGCGGGTGAAAATATCTGACTGTCCCTGATTGAGTTTTGAAAAGGCGACTTGTTTTGCGTCAGGCGAACTGCTCAAGACTTCTTGCGAGATGTGTCCAGGTTCGGTTTTCCAACTGTCTACGAAAGAGTATTTGAGGTTGGGTAGCACTTCCGTTTCAAAACGGTTTGACGGCTTGCTTATCACATAAGCGCCAAAGGCCAGAGCCGCCAATATCGCCAACGCAGTTGCCCACAATGGAAAACGCCGTACCAGACGCTGCCAGCGTGGTTCGTTGGCGAGGCGCGCGCTAAATTGAGTCTCCTCGACTAACTGCCGCAAGCCTGCCGCCATCTCCGCCGTGGTTTGTGTTCGTTGCGCGCGTCCTTTGTGCAAAGCGTTCGTAATCAACCGCTGCAACGCGACTGGCGTTGAGGCTGGCAAGGCTGGTGGTTCCGCTTCCAAAATCGCCGCCATCGTTTGCGTCGCGGTCGCGCGTGCAAACGGATGTTGGTTCGTCAACATTTCATAGAGCACGACGCCGAGGCTGAAGACATCGGTACGCGCGTCTACGGTTTCGCCGCGCGCCTGTTCGGGCGACATATAGCGGATCGTGCCGAGCAGCGCGCCCGCCGCCGTCTGGGAGTGCGGAGTGTGGAGCGCCGAGTGCGGAGTCTCTTCATCGTGCGTTTCGTCTTGCGCCGTGGGCGCTTCTGGT
>JANNUY010000119.1:0-3535 GCA_031414155.1 Acidobacteriota bacterium | reverse complement strand
CGCGTCGAAACCTGCGAATCGTAACCTTGCAATCCCGCTTGCGGCTCGACCAATTTGGCGAGGCCGAAATCCAGCACTTTGACGAGGCCGTCGCGCCGCACCATGACATTTTCGGGTTTGATGTCGCGGTGGACGATGCCTGCTTCGTGCGCGGCAGTGAGCGCCGAAGCGAGTTGCACAGCGACTTCCAGCGTTTGCGCCAGCGGCAGCGCGCCGTCTTTCAAGCGTTGGCGCAAGGTCTCGCCGTCAACAAATTCAGTAGCGATGAAGTGCGTGCGTTCTTCGACACCAATTTCATAAATGGTCAGGATGTTCGGATGATTGAGCGCCGAAGCCGCGCGTGCTTCTTGCTCGAAACGACGCAATCGGTCGGCATCGGTAGTGAAAGCGGCGGGCAGCAGCTTGAGCGCGGCCTGACGACCAAGATGGAGGTCGCGGGCGAGATAAACTTCGCCCATACCGCCCGCGCCGATGCGGGACAGCACACGGTAATGGCCGATTTGGCGATCAGGCAGCAGGGCAATCGGAGCCGTCTCGACGAACTCTTCGGCGACCAACGCCAGCGCGGGCGCTGAGAGAAATCCTTGCGCCGCTTTGTCTGCCGACACCAGACGCGCGACTTCAGCGTGCAACTCCGCGTCGCCTTCACAAGCCACAGCCAGCCACGCCGCGCGCTGCTCAGGCTTTTGCGCCATTGCGCCGTGATAAAGCGGTTCGATGCGTTGCCAATTCGTGGGGGTCATAGCGGGTGAACCGTGAAAGTGAAAAGTGAAAAGTGAATCGTGAGGGAGTGAAAAGTGAAAAGTCACCAGCTCACTGTTCACTGTTCACTTTCGTTATGTGCTTGCCAGTTCGCCGTAAAGCCAGGTGCGGGCGAAACTCCAGTCGCGTTCGACCGTCGCGTGCGAGAGACCCAGCACCTGCGCGGTCTCGGCAATCGTCAGCCCGCCGAAGAACCGCAACTCGACGATGCGGCTGTGTTGCGGTTTGTGATGAGACAGTTTCTCTAACGCTTCATTAAGCGCGAGCAGATCGAATTCGGGTTGTCTTCCAGTTTGTTCGGCTTCACTGAGCGAGACGCGCACGGCTCCGCTGCCGCGTTTGCGCGCTTCGCGGCGGCGCAGATGATCTACCAGCAGGTCACGGATGATCTTGGCCGCCAATCCGTAAAATTGCGCGCGCCCCTGCCAGTCGCCTTGCTGATGTTTGACTAGCCGCAAGTAGGCTTCATTGACCAGCGCCGTCGGTTGCAGCGTTAGTTGCTGTCCTGCCGTGCCTTGTTGGCGTAGGTAATGTCGGGCGAGCTTACGCAATTCGTCGTAAACCAGTGGCATCAGCCGCTCCAACGCCGCCGCATCGCCCTGCCCCCATTGTAAAAGCAGTCCCGTGATCTCTTCCGCCATTGAGTCTTCCTCAGCCGAAGTCGAACGCGTTTGAATCTGTTGATATTGATTGCTGTGGTGTCGTAAAGCGCGCTCAGTCTAGCAAAAAGCACTGCGCGCAACAATTTTTGCTAAAGACAGTTGGTTCATCGGTTGCTGTTCCGCCCGTACTGTTTTTCAATAAGCTCATGCAAAAGTACATTGACGACTTCATGCAGCATCTCAAGTACGAGCGAAACTCTTCGGTTCATACCTTGCGGAACTATGAGAGCGACCTCGTGCAGTTTTACGACCACATCGCGCCCGCCGATAAAAACGGCCAGCGCCGTGACGTAGACATTCACGCGCTCGACAACCTGACGATCCGCGATTTCATGGCGACGCTGTATGAGAAGCAGAAAAAGAAAAGCTCCATCCATCGCAAGATCGCTACGTTGCGGACTTTCTTCCGTTACCTGTGCCGTGAAGGCGTTCTCGACCTTAACCCCGCGCAACTCGTCGCCAGTCCGCGCGTCGAGCGTAAGTTGCCCAACCACCTGAACATCGAACAGATCATTCGTTTTATCGAAACGCCTGATCTTGAATCGGTGTTGGGCAAGCGTGATCGTTCAATGTTGGAGTTGCTATACGCCAGCGGCATTCGCGTGTCTGAGTTGGTCAGTTTGAACATGCTGGATGTTGATTTCACGAACCTGACCGTGCGCGTCAAAGGCAAAGGCCGGAAAGAACGCATCGTGCCGTTCGGACAACACGCGCTCAAGGCGTTGCAGAATTATCTCGCCGTGCGCAGCGAACTGTTGGCCGAAGCCGAACCCGATAAAGTAGACGCCGCCGCTGTGTTTATGAATTATCAGGGCACGCGCATTACTGCGCGGTCAGTGGGTAGGTTGGTGGATAAATACGTCAAGATTTGCGCCGACGTGCATCACATCAGCCCGCACAGCATGCGGCATTCATTCGCCACACACTTGTTGGACGCGGGCGCAGACCTGCGTGTAATTCAGGAATTGCTCGGCCACGCGCGGCTTTCGACTACGCAACAATACACGCACGTAGCAATGGATAAATTGATGGAAGTCTATGACAAGGCGCATCCGAAAGCGTGACTTTCGACTTCGGGCCTCAGGGGTTTTGAGCGAGTAACCCCGCGCCGATGACCGTTGCCTCCGCGCCTAACTCGCCCGCCACAATGCAGCAATCGTCATAAAGCGCAGGATGCGTATGCAAGCGGGCTTCGTCAGCGATGGCGGATACCAGATAAGGTCGCGCGCTGGGAGCGCCGCCGACAATCACGAGCGAGAGATTGAGCAGGTTGATGATTTCGCCGATGGCGAGGCCGATAAATTTGCCCGTGCGTTGCAACATCAGACGGGCGAGTTCGTCGCCGGTTTCGGCAGCTTCGACGATGTCGTTGAAAGTGAATTGCCGTTGCGAGCTTAGTTGCGTGAGCGAAGACGTGCTGTCGCGTTGCAAGCGTTTTTGCGTACGCCGCACGGTGTTCTCAGCCGACACCATGGATTCAAGCGTAACGAAATCGCCCGTGCGTTCGGGATCAATCATCATTTCGCCCAGCGCGCCCGCCAGTCCTGACTTGCCATATTGCAATCGTCCGCTTAACACCAACCCCGCGCTGACGTTCGCGCCCAAATGCACATATAGCCAGTCACTGACACCTTGTGCGCGTCCGCGTAGCATCTCGGCGTGCGTCGCCGCTTGTGCGTTGTTGACGAGTTTCACCTCGGCGTTGAAGGCTTGCGCAAAAGCCTCTCGCAAATCCAATTCAGCGAGCGCAGGAATATAAGGCAGCTTGATGATGCGTTGCGTCTCGTGATGAGTCTCCTGATGAATTAGGCCGGGCAGCGCGAGGCCGATAGCGCGCAGCGATAGGCCAGAACTTTTAGCCGCAATAAATTCTTTAGTGGCGGCGAGCATCTGGTCGAGTACGTGTTGTCCGTTGCGCGTCGTGTCTTCAGGGTCGAACTGATAGTCGAAACGCTGAAAGTGCTGCAACGTGCTAGACGTATCGAGCAGGCCGATGCGTATATGCTGTTTGCCCAGATCGAGGCCGAGCGTGACGCGGTTTTCAGCAGTGGTGGAAAGGGGATTTGAATCAGGCATCGTTTTGTCCTATCAGGGTTGCCGGGGTTACGATT
>JANNUY010000118.1:0-2133 GCA_031414155.1 Acidobacteriota bacterium | reverse complement strand
CCCGTTTCGCGCAGCCCGTCGAGTTGCGCGCGTTCGACCAGATAAGCCTGTTCATCAGTGACCTTGCGCGTACGCGTGAAAAGCGTTTGCAGCCGGGCCGTATTGCCCAGTCGCCGATGCAAGCGCGCGAGTTCTGAAACGACGCGACCGAATACCCCAAGTTGGCTTTCGTTGACGTGGCCTGATTGGGCAAGCGTTTCATAAAGCTGTTCGTATTGCGTCAGCGCGTCTGCCGTGCGGCCTAACTCTTCATAGGTTTCGGCCAATTCAAAAACCAATCCGGCGCGTTGCGCGGCTTCGACTTTGGCAATCGCTTGTTTCAGGGTTTCGGCGGCGAATGCGCGTTGGTTGGCACGACGTTGCGCGGTCGAGAGCAATGAAACGACGTTCGCGTTGAGCGGGTCGCCTTGCGCGTGCGGACGCAAGCGTTCGGTGGCTTCGGCGTAACGCGCCGCGCGAATCAGCGTCGCACCGTAACCGATTTCAAGCGCCGCGCTGGGCGCGCTCTTGCTGAGTTGCGCGTAAGTTTTCAGCGCCTGCTCAACATTCTGTGTTTCGCTGATGATGCCCATCAGATTGCCCGCGTATTGCGTGTTCTCAGGATTGAACTCATACGCCCGGCGCGCGGCGTCAAAGGCTTCGCGCTTTTTGCCTTGATTCAAATAGACCTGCGACAACTGGGCGAAGGCGCGGTCGGGCGTGAGTTCCTGATTGGTGAACCAGCCATAAAACGCCTGATCTATCGGAATCGGGGCACTCGCCCAACGTTCGAGCGCCTGCACAAAACGCGGCGTATCGTTTTTGGCCTGATACAAGTCTGACTGATACAAATCAGACAGCAACGCCCAGGCTTCGGCGTCACTGGCGTCGAGGCGCGTGACAGCTTCATAAGCGATGATCGCGCGATTGAATTGCGCGGCGGCTTCTTTATCGTCTTTGGTCTCTTTGCCCTCTTTGTTGTTAGTACTGCTGAATTTGAAGAGCGCCATCGAAAGGCGCGCGAGCAAGCGGTGGGCGTTCACGCATTGCTGGTCGAGCTTGAGGGCTTCCAGGGCTTCGTGTTCAGCCGAAACTACGTCGTTGCGAAAGAAGAAATAGAGTTCGCCTAAATCTACGCGCGGCTCGGCAGATTTGGGGTCGAGCCAGATCGTGTCGCGGTATGCCGCAATCGCTTGATCGAAAAGTTTTTGATCGCGTTGCTGCTGCGCGTTGGCACGCAGGCGGCGCGCTTCGAGAAAGCGCAGATAAGCCTGTTCGCGCGTGCTTTGCCCCGTCGTTTGGATTGTCGCGCGGCTGGCTGAAATAGGTTCACTCGGCGCGACGGAATCAGTCGGCGTTTGCGCGAAGGCGCTGCCAGCCCATAGGCACAGACTGGTCGTAATCAAGATGCGCCAACTCGAAACAAACTTCATCGTGTGATTCCTTTGATTGCTGGCTAACGCGCGGGCGTCGGCTCAGTGGCTTTATCCGGCGGCGGATTGTTGCGTTTGAGATAACTGCGTACAAATTCTACCCACGGCTTCGGCAAGATTTTATCTACGGGCTGGTGGGATTGCGCCGCGCGCTTTTCGAACCATTGCCAGTAATCAGCCACCGCAGCGCTATAGCTTTCTTTCTCCGCCGAAGACCGCAAGGCATCGAGCTTCTTCAAGTCGTTGACGCTCAACGCGGGCTTGGCGCAACCCGGTTGCAAGGCCGTGCGCATGCGTTCCTGAATCTGCCCGATCTCTGCGTCCAGCACTTGCATGCGTTCGAGCGTGCCGATGTCAGCGCATACGGCGGCGTGCGCTTGCGTGAGGGTTTGATTGATTTTGGCTTCTGAAATTTTGTCGGGCGCGTCACCAAAAGCTTCAACAAAATGCTCGTTAAACCCTTTCACTTCGTCAGGGCGCAAGATGCTTTCTTTTTGGGTCATCGCCGCCATCAATTGCAAGCGGTCGCGCTCCATCAAGTTTTCTGTCAAGTTCAACAAGGTGCGAGAAACTTCTACCAGCGAACGCGACTCGCGCGCCTTGCCCAGATTGCGCACCATAAAACCAAACGTAACCAACACCGCCAATAAGCATAGCGCCGCGACGGCTTCGGTGATGCGCACACGCCGCATGCTTCGACGATAGAGGTCTTCAGCGGGAA
>JANNUY010000117.1:0-9990 GCA_031414155.1 Acidobacteriota bacterium | reverse complement strand
GGACGCTGATGCGCGACTTGGCAATCCTCAATGGCGAGCGGATGAAAGTTAAACTCTTGGGCTAACTCGGCGAAATCGTCGCCCGTCGGATCATTCGCGTCTACCCAAACGATATTGTGCGGTTCGCCGCACAGGTCGCTGATGAGATCAGGGTCGCTCACCGTCGTGAGCTGTTTCGTTTGGGTATCAAGTACGAGGGTTTTAAGCATGAAGTCAGAAGTCAGAATTCAGGAGTCAGAAGTCAGAAGTCAGGAGCCAGAATAACGCTCGCCGAGTCGTGCTTCTTACTCCTGACTTCTGACTTCTGAATTCTCTGCTACTTGATGGTATTACCGTTGCCCAGCACGTCGTTGATCGCACCCAAGCGGATGCGCTTGATCGCCTCGACGAGCTTTTCGGTTTGTTCGCGGACTTCCACCGGTAATTGCTGGCGCGTGCCTTCGAGATTGCGTTGCTGTTTGAAGATGGATTGTTCGAGGACTTTGAGAATCTTGTGGCGCTCTTTAACCGGCAAGTTTAGTTGGCGCGCGTGGCTATCGCCATAAGTCATCAGCGCGCCATAAAGTTCGAGGTCTTTGAGCGCCGCGTCAGAATTATCCGTCGCCTGTTTGAAGGCTTGCGCGAGGCGCGCTTCGGCGACGCGCACGACGGCTTCGACTTGGCCTTTGGGATTGGCGTCTTTGCGGATGAGTTGCGTTTCAGCGTCGGTCAGTCCGGCGGGCAGCTTGGGCGCTTCAGGCGTTTGGGCTAACACTACAGCACCGCACAAAACGCAGAGTTGGAAGACGGTTGCTAAAAACTTCATAACTTCACTTGGTTCTGCGCTTGCTGTTCGGCCACATCGCCCAGCACGGGCAAGCGGAATTTAATGCCTTGCCAGGTTTGTACGATCAGATAAATCCATCCGCCGAACATGCCCAGCCACACCGCCATTCCCAACAGCGCCACCAGAAAGCCCGGCAAAAATGTATATCCTAAAATCGGCAACACCACCCGGCTTAACACAATCCACGCGCCCGTGAATAGAAGCGATTGCCACGCATGAAATCGAATCAGCCGGTCGCGGTTATAGGGTTCGATCACCAACCCCAAGATGCCGCCCAGAATTGGCAGCACATAAATCAACGAACTGATTTGATTGGTCGTCAGTCCGAGGTTAATGCCGCCTTGTCCATAAGCAGGCGGTTGCGGCAATTGTCCGGTTTGATAAGGCTGCATCGGCGGTGGTGCGGCGGCGGGGTTTTGATAACTCGCACTCACGTTGCCATAAGGCGCAGACGCGGGCGGCGGCGCATAAGCCTGCTGCGCCGACGGCGTTCCACTCGACGCGGCATAGGGTGTCGTAGGTTGCAACGACGCACCGCACTTATTGCAAAACCGTTGCGCTTCATTCAGCGATGAACCGCATTGAGGGCAAAACTTTGTCATCTCTATTCTCCATAGTGGCTAGTGGTTAGTAGCTAGTGGCTATAGATTTCAAGAAAAAGAATTTCCGCATGGAGTCCCGAAGGGACGGCGGATATTAGCCGGTGGTGAAACCACCGGGAAAAGCGCAACGTAACGTCGCGCCCTGAAAGGGCGCAGGACGTAGCTTCGGTCTATCGCCCTTTCAGGGCTTGTCAATTTTGACGCACGCGTTCCGGTGGTTTCACCACCGGCTAATATCCTCTGCGCCTCCAGCGCAAAACCCATTTTCTTGAATCCTATAGTATCGAAAACTAGTCACTAGCCACTAGCCACTAAAACGTTTGTCCGAACCGAATATGAAACGCGCCGCGCGGTTGGCGCAAGGTCGCCTGTCCGAATTGAAACGCGGGCGGGTCGAGCAGGAAGCCGTAATCTACGCCAATCGGCCCAAGCGGCGTATTGAAGCGAATCCCCATCCCCACGGTGTTCGTCATATTTTTCCAGTTCAAGTCGCTGACTTTATAAAACACATTGCCCAAATCATAAAACGGCACGAGGCGCATCCGCGAAGTCAGCGGATAGCGCAATTCGAAATTCAACACCGTCAGCGCATCGCCCCCCAGCGGCACGAGCGCAGGCAGTTCAAAGCAAGAGTTTGAGGGCGTCTGGCACGACGGACGCGGCGCGAGAATGCCTTGCCGCCCGGCAGTCTCGAATTTGAAGCCCCGCAACGTCGTCGCGCCGCCCGTGAAAAAGCGTTCGCTGATGGGCAAGCGACGCTCTGATTCGCTGATGGAGCCATTGCGGTCGCGGTCGGCGGGCGTCATCACGCGCGCCAAACCGAAACGCGCCGAAAAGGCTAACGTAGAATCTTTGAGCCACCGCGTTGCCGGATCAAAAGTGTAATAGCGTTGATAGTTCGCAAAGAATTTGTTGAACGATTCGTTGCCGCCCAGCGCGTTGGCGGCAAGCAGATTATCGGCGCTGAACAGTTGCCCGCGTTGTGGGTTCAACAAATTGTCACGCGTGTCGCGCGAAATGCCGATGGCAAAAATGCCCAGCCGCACGGCGCGTTCATTGCGCGTGACTTCGGTTTCAGGAAAGGTCTGCTCGAAGTTAAACAGGTTGGCGCGTTCAAGATTGTAACGAAAACGCACCGACGTAATGTCGTTGAGCTTGTGTTCGGTTTGAATGAACGCCGCAAAACGTTGCAAGCCGAACGCCGCGTTGTCGGTGATGTCGCTGATTTTGCCATCAAGGCTTTCGCGCCGCCGCGTAAAAGGCCGCAAGTCATTATTGCGCGTATAGAACATCGAAAACGTCGTAGGCCACTTCCAGCCAAACGGTCGTAAATCGGTGAAAGAAAATTGCGAATACTGTTCGCGGCGACTCGCGCGCAAACGCAACGTAGCCGTATTCAACGTGCCGCGAATATTGTTGAGCGTGAGTTCAGTCAAGCCGCGCAAGCCGTTGGCAAAGCCGCGTGTGCCGTCGTCGGTCGAATAACCCAAACCGTAAACAAACAGCAGTGGCTTGGCTTCAGTCACGTTGATCGTGAGCTTGTGCGTGCCGGTAAACGTGTTAAGCGATTCAGTGCGCAAACCCACTTCACGAAACGCGCCCGTGGCATAAAGGTCGCGTTGCGTCTTGCGAATTTGCGCGGGCGTGATGATCTCGCCCGTCTTGAAATCGTAGTAACGCCGCAGCCAGTTGAGATTGGTTTTATTCGCGCCGACGACTTGCACGTCGCCTTCGAGCCGCGCCTGTTGGCCTTCGTTGACCTGATAAACCAGCCGCACGCGGTCAGGCGCGAGTTCGACAAATTCGACCTCGGCGTTGGCTTCGAGATAGCCGCGTTGGGTGTAAAGCGTTTTGATCTGTTGCGCGCCTGCCAGCGCATTGGTCAACGAAAACGGCTGGCCTGAAGCGACCGGCACGACGGCGAGCAATTCGCTTTCGGTCAGCAATCCGTTGCCCCGCGTGACGACATCGGCGACGTTCGACTTGATGCCTTCTTCGATGCCAAAGACCACGATCAAGCCCTGCGTGTCGGTGACGGCGAACCGCGACCGCACGCGCGCATCACGATAACCGCGATCAATCAAGTAACGACGAATGACTTCTTCGTCGGCTTTGACGCGCTCGTTGCTGGTGATGCCGCGCTTGAGTCCGCCCACCCAATCGCGGATGAAAGGTACGCCGCCCAACGCGTTGGCGGGTTGCGATTGCAGTTCGCCACTAATCAGCAACGGATCAAGCGACGCCGCAATCTCTTTGGGCGCTTCAAACCGCACGCTGGTCAGTTGATAACGCTCGCCGGCTTCTACGTCGTAAAACACTTTCAAATCGCTGCCCTGACAAGCGACGGGTTCGCAACGCGAACCGACCTCAGCGAAAAAATATCCCTTCTCTTGCAGATAATTTTTCAACCGGCGTTCGCCCAACCGCGACAGCGAACGGCTGAAGCCTTGCGTCTTGACCGGCAGCAATTCGCGTATCAACCGCGTATTGAACGTCAGGTCTTTGAGCGGCGTCACGACTTGCACATCAGCCAGCGGCAAATTGAAACGAATGCCTGCCGGTACGCTCGCCGCCACCGCTTTGGGGTCTTCTTCGGGCGGACTCGTCGTCGCCAGATTCGGTTCGGCTTTGGGCTTGCCGCCCAAATCGAAGCGTTTGCGTCCGCGAATTTCCAATACGAAATCATTGTTGCGCGCCAACCCCGAACCGCCGCCCGAACCGCCTTGCGTGAACGAACCGATGACGGAAAAGCTGTTTGAAAACGTATATTCAAGCAAGGCCGTGCTGTCTTGTTCAGCCGCGAGGTTGGTGGCGAAGGTGAAATAAACATTGCGCGCCAGTTGCGCGCCGATGGTCGCGCGCGCGGCGGGGTTCGTGTTCGGGCGAAAGACCGGATCAATCTGAAAACGGTTGATGCCGATCAGGCCCAGCGCGCGTTCGGCGGGTTTGGTGAGTTGCGTGGTCAGCAACGAACTCACGGTGTCTACGCCACTGAAACGCGGGTCGGCTCCGCCGGTCGTGCGGCTTTCAGTGCGGCCCGTCGCAATCAACGAAAGAATTTCATCACGCGTCAAATCGGGTTCTGAGCGCAGCGTCAAATCAATTTGATCGAGCGGCCCGACGAAACCGATGTTGATGCGATAACCGCTCGTGTTGCCTTCGGCGAACAAGTTCAACGTCGGCGAGCCGCTGCCTAAAAAATCGAGCGTCGCGGTCGTCACCTCGTAACGCTGCCCGCGAAAGCGCACCGTACCGCCGTCTGCCGACACGCGCCCCGTCATCGTCGGGTCGGTCAACGGGCCGCTCAACGAGAGCAAGGCCGTGGCTACGGTATTGATTTCGTCGTCACGGATGAGGAGCGCGTCGCGGGCTTCGACGCGCACGTTCAAGTTGATCGGCGGCAAACCCGGATTGCGATTGCCAATGCCAGGCGCGCGAAACTTGCCCAGGCTTGATGACACCACGCGCCCTGTCGTGATGCCGTCCAAATCAATGGTGCCGGTGTATTCCGCCGTCGGCACGGTCAACAAGCCGCTCAACGTCTGACCTTGTGGATTGCCCGTCAAGGTGAGTTTGCCGTTGATTGTCGCGCGCACTTCGTCATAAAGAATGTCGAGGTTGTTCGACACCATCTCGCCGCGCCAGTCTTTGAGCGCCAGCCCGTTGAATTGCGCCTCGCCTTTCAAATCAACTGTGCCGTCGTTGACGCGCGCCGTGAACGATTCAAGCACTGCCTTGTCGCCGTTGAGCGTCAAGCGCCCCTGCCCTTGTTCAATCGCGGCGGGTGCATCAGGCGAAGTCACACCGATGTCGCGCAACAAAATTTCGCCCGTCAGATTGGGTTTTTCCACCGTGCCCGTGATGCGCAAGTTGTTCAACAACACCTTGCCGTCCAAGCGAGTATCAGCGACCAACTCCGGCAAGTTCACCAGCGCCAGTTCGCCGCTCGCCGCGAAATCCATGCGGGCTTCGTCTTGTAAACCCAACGTGCCGCCGAGTTTGATTTCAATGCCTGCGCCTTTGACGACGGTTTCAGGCAACTTGATTTGCGTGCCTGCGAACTCAAGCGCCAGCGGCACGGCGATTTGCAAATCGTTGCCGCGCACCGCGAGTTCAATCGTGTTGAACAACGCCTGCCCGCGCAACGCATCAAGCGACGCCTCGCCTTGCGCATTCACCGTTGGCCCCGCGATGCGCAGCTTGCCACTCAACTTGCCCTTGAACGTCTCGGCGTAATCAGGCGCGAACGCCGTCAACACCGTGACTAAATCAAGATCAGACAAATCGCTTTCGATCACGACGGGCTTGCCCTCTTGGCGCAATTCGATCTGTGCTTTGATCGTTTCAGGCTGTCTTTTTCCTGCATTGGCGGCGGTCGCCAAGATGCCCGTAACCAACTGCGCCTCAATGCGTCCGCCCGCGTCGGTGCGCGCTGTGAGTTTGAGTTCGCCGGTGTCGCGTCCGTTGACGGTTACATTCTGGCCTTGCGCAGTGAGTTCGACTTTCAGGTTTTCTACGTTGTCGAAAGCGCCGCTCACGTTGAAGCTCGCATCCGCCGTGCCCGCAATCTTCGCGCGATTGAATTCAAACGCTTCGGCCAACCGCGCCAACGCGATTTGCTTGGCATTGCCTTCCAGCTTGAATTGCTTGTCGTCCAGATTCACCGAACCGCGCGCCAGCAAGCCCGATTGCAACAGACGCGCTTCCAACCGGTCTAAGATCACGTTGCGTCCGTCGAGCCTGAATTCGACTTCGGCCAAATCAGCCGCTTGCTTAACGATCATGCCGTCAAGCAACGCCAACTTGCCGCCGCCCGTCATCGCATTGGGCAAGCCACTCAAATTCACGCTGCCACTCACGCTGCCCGCAATGAAATCAAGCGCAGCGGGCGAACCAATCGCTGCCAAAACGTCTTCCAGCGCCAACCGATCTATCTGCGCATTCAAAGTACCGTTGCTCACGGCGTCACTCTTGAGCGGTGTCAACAAATCGAATTTCAGACTGCCGCCGTTATTCGCCGCGAGTTGGCCTTCACTCATACGTAATGTGTCGGGCGTGACGACAAGCTTCGCCGACAGCGCGCCGAGCAGCGCGTCTTTTGCGCCGACACTCGCCGCACGCAGTTCACCTTCGACGACTGGTTCACTGAGCTTGCCCGTCATCTTGCCATTGAACGTGAGTTCGCCGGTCAGCAATGGCTCATATTGCTGAATATATTTTTGCGCAGGTTCGAATGCATTGGCGATGGTCATGAACTGATTGGCATCGCTCGACGTGAGTTGCAATTGCAGGTTCGATTCGCCGTCAAGGCTCACACTGCCGCTCGCGTTGATCGTCGTCACATCGGTTTTGATTACGGCGTTGTTGACGATGAACAAACCATTGTCGGCTTGCAACGCGACGGTGCCATTCAACGGAATGCCGCTGACGCCTTCAGTTCCCTGCCCGTCGAATTGCACGTTGATCGCGCCGCGCAAGCGCCGCGCATCGTTGTTGTTGAAACTCACATCGGCATCGCCTTTGACTTTGCCGGTGATGAGCAACTGCTTCGTATCGAATTGCGCCAACGCAAAAAGCTGACTCGTGGGCATTTCGCCGAACTGCGCTTTCACGCGGCTTTGCCCGTTACGCGATAAAGCGATTTCCGCCGCGCCTTCGGCTGAACCTTCGAGCAACGCGACTTTCAGTTTGTCGAGTTTGACGGCTTCGTTATCGAGTTTGAATTGCGTCGTAGCTTTGCCAAATTTCACCGGACTCAATTTGCCGCCCAGTGCGACTTCGCCGCCCGCGATGACGGCTTCGGCATCGGTCGTAAACCGCTTGCCATCAAGTGTGAAAGCCACATTACGCAAGCTCGCCTCGCGCACCGCACCGCCTTGCCATTCGGCGCGCGGCAAGCTGGCAGTTTGAGATTTGATGTCGAGCTTGCCTTGTTTGTATGAGCCTTTCACGCCGCTCAACCCCAAGTCAGTCAGCTTTACGTTCGACACTGACAAAGCACCAGTGCGAATGCGCTCTGCCGCGAAAGTCACGTCGCCGCCCTTGACCATCACTGTCGTCGCGCCTGTCATCACGTTGCGCAACTTCGTCGAGCTAAATTCCAAGTCAGAACTTTGCGCCGTGCCTGCAAAATCCACCTGCGTCGCCGTACCGCTCAACTTGCCCTTGGTTTGCAGCCCGCCGCGCACATCCGCCGACGGAGCGAATACGCGCATCACTTCAGCCAAATGGCTTTCCGCCGTCACATCGAACGCATAACGCAGCGCCTTCCAATCCTCTAGTTTGCCTGTCGCACTGAAGCTGCCCATTTGCGTGCGCGCTTGCACAGAAGCCACCTGCAGAGCCTTCGCATCAACGGTCATCACCGCCTGCAATTCATCCAGCGCAAACTCGCGCCCTTCGTAACCGAATTTGCCGCTAGCTTGCTTGAACGCGACTTGCGCAGGCGCAGCTTTACCAACCACATCTGGCACAAGTTGCACGTCGGCTTGCAGCCCCTGCAACGCAGCCGTCAGCCGCGTGCGCGCATCATTCACGTCGACCTTGCTGTTGATGATTTGAATGGCGAGTTGCGAGGAGCTAACTTTGAAAAAGTCGTCTTTCTTCGGCGGCTGACGCAAGCCGTCGAAATTCGTCTTGCCTTGTTCGTCAATGGCGATATGCAACGTCACGCCGTCGAGCGTGAGCTTGCGCAAGACGGCTTCGCGGCTGGTGTAAGGCTTGAGAATCTGAAGCTCGAGTTGGGCTGATTTGATCTCAGCGACGGGTTGGCCTTTTTCGTTCGTCACGACGAGGTCGCGCAACTTGGCTTGTCGCTCGTCCCACGACCAGCCAAACCCGCCGACTTTCACGTTGAGCCCGTAATCTTTCGCGCCGGCTTCGATCTTGCCCGCGACGTATTGATGAAAACGATCCGATTTCAACCAGCGCCACGCGATCAGTCCGGCCAATCCCAACAACAGCAATAAACCCAGTCCCGCCCATAAAAAACGACGCGCCCATCGGCGGCGCGTGCTTTTCAGCGGAGGCGAAACTGTTTCCGTATTTTCATTCATGCTTAGTTTGCTCGCTTGCTAATAGCGAACCGTTGGGAGTTGCGCTGTTGCGACAGCTATCAATCGTCTATCGGGCAATCGTCAGTCAATCAATCGGAGGATGGCGGTATTGTTGACGAAGCGGTGTGCTTGTTCAAGCTGCCTGACCTTAGCGCAGCGCCCCCAAAATAAAATGGCGAGCCGCGCTGATTGAACGCGACTCGCCGAATGGGATGACCTATTTCTCACGGACTCCGAACCCGCTGTTTTCAGCCTGAGCGAAGCGGGGGCTGAGATTAAGGCAAAGCAATACGTACGACGATGAGGTTTTGCCCGTCCATCCTTAATTGCCCATCTGCGTAGTAAGTTGACCTGTGCATCAGTAGCTACGCGCCAGCGTCTGTCCGTTTTCGACGACGTTACGATAGCTTATGGAGTGCGGTGGCTTTGACACCGCTTTTCGTTTGCGGCGGTGGCTTTCAGAATCAGCGAATGCTTTGGGGCGGCAAACGCCAAAGCTGCGTCGAAGCCGCAGCACTCCAAAACTTACGGTGACTCATGCGGCGTCGCTTGCGCAATCACCAAGCCGTTACCGCTCCACGTACCGCATCGGGCAGCGTCGCTGGCGTGCCGGGCTTGGCAACGAAGGCCTTTCGGTCAGCCTGAATTTTTTGCCTGCTAAACATAGAACGAGACGGCTGAGAAGGACACCCAAACGATTCGCCCGCCGAGACGACACGCCGGGGGCAATGCATTATCCAGGCCGTTTAAGTAATCAGTGATTTTGCGGATGCGGTTGTTATTCTGACTATTCGCATCGTAATAGTCATAGTCATAGCCATAGCTCAACACCGGCGCATTCGGGTTACTTATCGGAGCTACTTTCATTGACGTAGGCTGTTGCCGCTCGGCGCTGTAACCCATCTCTAGCCTTAACCCATTGCCGTAATCCAGTTGTTTGATCGCCCCCGTCGCCCGAAAGCTCGTGTTACTCAGCACGTTCGTCGTAGCGTTCGGATCGCTGCCGATTAAATTCGTACCTAAGCCGCTGAGGTGCGCTGGCGATGCGGTACGGTGAGGGTAGCGAACGCTAACTCGCGCGGCGTCGCTTGCGAAGTCACCAAGTCGCTCGTATCGCACCGATAGCACGACTTGGCTGGTCGAAAATTACGATGCTTTTGGCCTGGGACACCACAGCGACTTTGGGCGGCAGGGTTTCAGTCATTTTCATAGCGCATCCTCCGAGAAAAGCATTCGGTCGGAGACATGCTACGCTCACGGCAATTTTATTTCACGTCCATTTGCCGAAGGCTTACATTTCACCGCGTATCCTCCGAGAAAAGTATTCGGTCGGAGCCACGCAACGCTCGCGGCAGGTTTATTTCACGCCCAATTGCCAAAGGGATACCAGTTACCGATTTTCAAATCAGCATCTGTCAACAAGCGCATTACGTCTTACTTACATTCATGTATGAGTCTATTTGCTTCAATTTTTAATGGGACGGGGAGGGATTGGATTCTAGTGATG
>JANNUY010000116.1:0-5883 GCA_031414155.1 Acidobacteriota bacterium | reverse complement strand
CCGGCCTCACCTCGTGTCTGTCGTTGGGTGTGAGCGTAGCGCAGATGGCCCGCGAGTTGCCCGTTTAATAGCCGCTTCATCTATGCATTTTCTTTACAGTTTTTTGCTTACGCTCGTCTTCCTCGCTTGCCTGCCTTATTTTGCTTTTCAGGCGTTGGTCAATCGCAAGTACGTCACGAATATGCGCGAACGCATGGGGCATTTGCCTGAGGAGTTACAGGCGTATGGACGCATTACGCTGTGGTTGCATTGCGTATCCGTGGGTGAAACGCTGGCTGCCGTGCCGTTGGTCAAGGCTTTGCACGCGCGCTTTCCGCAACATCGGCTGGTGATTTCTACGACGACGGCGACAGGGCAGGCCATAGCGCGCGAACGTTTCAGCGCGTTTGCCGACGTTTGTTACTTTCCGTTTGATTGGCGCTTCACGGTGCGACGCGCGTTGGATGCGATTCGTCCGCAAGCGGTGATCCTGCTTGAGTCTGAGTTGTGGCCGAACTTCTTGCGCGAATGCGCGGCGCGAAGCGTTCCCGTGTTAGTAGCGAACGGGCGGATTTCAGATCGTTCGTTTGAACGTTCTTCGCGCGTAGCGTTATTGCTGCGTCCTATCTATAAATTGGTGACGCGCTGGCTGATGCAAAGCGAGATGGACGCGCAACGTGCGACGACGCTCGGCGCGTTGAAGGTAGAAGTCAGCGGCAATCTCAAATACGACATTGGTGATGTTGGGCAAAGCGATAAGCTGAGCGCCGTAGCGCAACAACTCAACGAATTGTTTGCGCTCGAACGTGCGCCACTGATCGTCGCGGGCAGTACGACCGAAGGCGAAGACGAGATGGTCTTGTCGGCCTTCGCGGCATTGCGCCACTCGGTTGTGGCACAAGATGGCATCTTGCGTCACCACACGCGACTTCTGATCGCTCCGCGTCATTCCGAACGCTTTGCTCAAGTTGCGGAATTGATCGCGGCTTCTGGTTTTAGTTGGACGCGCCGTTCGCAAGCCGATGCGCAAAGCACACAGGCCGACATCATCTTGCTCGATACGATTGGAGAACTCGCCGCCGTCTATCAATTTGCTTCCGTCGTTTTCGTAGGCGGCAGTCTTGTCGCTAAAGGCGGACACAACATTCTTGAGCCTGCACTTTATGGCAAGCCGATCATCGTCGGGCCGCATACGTTTAACTTCCGCGACATTACGCAAGAATTCCTGCGCCGCGAGGCCGTCATCCAACTCGAGTCGAGTGATGAACTCGCACCTGCGTGGCAGCGCTTTTTGACGGATGCGGCATTCGCACAACGGTTGGGCGACAATGCGCGACAAACCATCGCCGCCAATCGCGGAGCCACAGAAAGAACCGTTGAGGCCGTCGCCGCAATGCTAAAGTGAATTATGTTCATGCCGCTTGTTTTACGTCCGGCTGCTTATGTGTTTGCCAAACTTTACGAGTTGGGCGTGGGCGCACGTTTGCAGCTTTACGCACGCGGCTGGCTGAAAACATATCGCTTGCCCGCGCCCGTCATCAGCGTCGGCAACCTCACCGTAGGCGGTACGGGGAAGACGCCTTGCACGGCTTATCTGGCGAACCTGCTCACCGCCGCTGGCTTTCGCGTAGCCATTCTCAGTCGCGGCTATAAACGAACTACGAAAGGCATTGTCGAAGTTTCAGATGGCGAACGCATTTTGTGTTCACCGACTGAATCAGGCGACGAACCTTACTTGCTCGCGCGGCAATGTCCTGGCGTGCGCGTCGTCGTTGGGACAGACCGTTATGCCGCTGGCATGTGGCTGTGGCAGCGCGCCAAAGTAGATGTGTTTTTGCTTGATGACGGCTTTCAGCACGTTCGATTGCACCGCGACGTGAATCTGGCGTTGATAGATGCGCAGGAAGATTTGACGCAATCCAAACTGTTGCCGTTAGGGCATTGGCGCGAACCCGTCGCCAGTTTGTCGCGTGCTGATGCAGTGATTCTTACGCGCGCGTCCGCTGAGTGTAGGGCAGGTTTGAAACCTGCCCTACACTCAGCCGCGCGCTTCTTGCCGTCAGGCGCGCCAGTGATGACGGCTACACACGAATTAGGTGAACTGCGCTACTTGCCGGACAAAGCCCTGACACCATTGAGCCAAATAAAAGCGCAACCGGTTTTCGCGCTCACCGCCATCGCGCAACCGCAACGATTCATTGAAGACCTGCGACAGCAGGGCTTGAACGTCATCGCACAACAAACTTTTGCTGACCATCATCGCTACACGCTGGTTGAGATCGAAAACGTCATCGTCGCCGCGCAACAAGCCGGAGCCGCCGTCATTCTCACGACCGAAAAAGACGCCGCGAATTTGCCTGAAGAACTTTGGCAGCGTGAATTGCCCTTGCCGATTTACGCGGTGCAGCTTCGGTTTCAGGTGATCGAATCAGACGCGCTACAAGATTTTGTGTTAAGCCGTATTCAGCCGCAGCCGCAGTTGAGTTAGTATGCCGCCAGTTTGAACGGCTAAATCTTTCAGAGGTGAATTCATGAAGTTTCAAAAGCACATCATCTGTCTCGTAATTTCGGCGCTGCTGTTTTCGCAAGGCTGTTATCGCTCCTTGCCGCCCGTGCAGGCGACGCAAACGCCGCAAGCCGCAGCGGTGCGCCAACCAGTGCGCGCACAAAACGGCATGGTTGCCTCGGTCAGCGCGATAGCTTCGCAAGTCGGCGTTGAAGTGTTGAAACGTGGCGGCAATGCGATTGATGCGGCGGTTGCAGTTGGCTTGGCGCTCGCTGTCGTATGGCCTTCGGCAGGCAACATCGGCGGCGGCGGATTCATGGTGATTCGTCTGGCTGATGGACGCACAACGGCGATTGATTACCGCGAGATGGGCCCGGCGGCGGCGCATCGCAACGTTTATCTCGACGACAAAGGCGAATACATCAAAGGCTCTTCGACCTATGGGCACAAGGCGGCGGGCGTACCGGGCGCGGTCGCTGGGATGGCTTATGCGCTCGAGAAATATGGCAAGCTCAAATGGGCAGACGTGGCGATGCCTGCGCACACGCTGGCGCGCGATGGCTTCACCGTCTGGCATCAACTCGAACGCAGTTTGAAAAACGAAAAAATGTTGGCAGCTTATCCTGAAACAAAGCGCGTTTTCTTGCGTGACGGCAAGCCTTATGTCGAAGGCGACATCTTCAAAGAGCCTGAGTTAGCGGCGACCTTGTTGCGTACGATCAAGCGTGGGCCGCGCGAGTTTTACACCGGCCAGACAGCGCGTTTGATCGAAGCCAGTATGCGCAAGGCGAACCCCAATAAGCCCTGGATGACCGTTAAGGATTTGAAAAAC
The DNA here is from genome assembly GCA_031414155.1 of Acidobacteriota bacterium. Taxonomy (GTDB): domain Bacteria; phylum Acidobacteriota; class Blastocatellia; order RBC074; family RBC074; genus JACPYM01. The sequence goes on along the minus strand of JANNUY010000116.1, from coordinate 2,566 downwards.
TACAAGGCGGTCGAACGCACGCCGCTCAAGACCATTTATCGCGGCCACGAAATCATCACGATGCCGCCGCCTTCTTCGGGTGGCATCGCGTTGATCGAAATGTTGAACATTCTTGAACGTTATGATTTGAAAGCTCTCGGCGCGGGTTCGACGCAAGAGGCTCACTTGAAAGTCGAAGCGATGCGCCGCGCGTTTGCCGACCGTGCCGAATTTTTGGGCGACCCTGATTTCGTGAAAGTGCCAGTGGCGGGCTTGGTCTCGCGCGGCTACGCCGACAAGTGGGCCGCGACGATTGATCCTGACAAGGCTTCGACTTCAGAAGACATCAAGCACGGCGAGCCGATGGCTTATGAATCAGAAGAGACGACGCATTACACCGTTGTGGATAAAGACGGCAACGTGGTGAGTTGCACTACGACGTTGAACGGCAGCTTCGGCAACGGCATCACGGTCGAAGGCGCGGGCTTTTTGCTCAATAACGAGATGGATGATTTCGCGCCCAAGCCAGGCACGCCGAATATGTTCGGCTTAATTCAAGGCGAGAATAACGCGGTCGCGGCGCGCAAACGTCCGCTGTCTTCGATGACGCCGAGCATCGTGCTGAAAGACGGCAAGCTGTGGTTTGCCGTAGGTTCACCGGGCGGCCCGACGATTATCAATACGGTGTTGCATGTCATCACCAACGTGATTGACCACGGCATGAATCTGCAACAGGCGATTGATTTCCCGCGCATTCACCATCAGTGGATGCCCGATGTCATTACCTACGAACCTGACGGACTGACGCTTGACGTGATAACTGCGCTGCAAGCCAAAGGGCACAAGCTCACCGACAAGCCGCGTTATATGGGCGATGCCGAAGGCATAATGATCGAAGCAGGCACGGGCGCGCGACTGGGTGCGCACGATGCACGGTTGGCGCAAACTTCGGTGGGATACTAAACAAACCCGCGGTGGAACAGGGGAGCCAACCTGTTCCACCGTTCATCACTTTTTCACCGCCACGAATTTTTCATTGTCTCTCTCAGCCAAACTCTCACCGCGTAAAAAACACCTTTGGACACGCCGCAAAAATAAATCTCGGTAGCGTGAACACTTTCTCTCGCCCATTCCCCCTTACTCCATGAAAGCCCTTTTCGTGCGGTGCAAGGGCTGGGCGAAAAAACGTCCTATCTTATTTTTGCAGGAAGAAACTCGTTGTCAGTTGAGGCGAATCATCGTAGGTTGCGCGCGCCTTTGAGCCGCAATCCCACGATTTTTGGCACATCTTATGGCGTGGGCATTTCCCCAAACGTCGTTTGGTGCGGGCGTCCGCCAGATAACCAACAGATAACCAACACCGTAATTCACTTTCAACCCCAGATTCACGGAGGATCAAATGTCTCAAAAAAAATCTCCCAATCAATTCGGTTTATTGCTGTTGAGTGTGGCTTTGCTCGGCGGCGTGATCTTTGCTTTACCCCAACTCGTTCCGTTGGCACGTCCCGAAACAGCGCGTCGCGCGGCTGGCATCGGTGAGGAAAGCGAAGGCCGTGGTCGCGCCGAATGGCTTTACCGCCAACGCGCTTATCCGCTCGAAACGATTCCGGCAGGCGCGTTGCAACGTTCGCTGGAACAACGCGACGCCGCCGCAGCGCGGCAGCAGGCGTTGAATCTTTATAGCTCCGATATCGAACAACTGGCTTGGCAATCGCTCGGCCCCAATCCCATCGGGCAACAGATCGGACAGTTTGCCATCAATTACGGCGAACAGCGGCTGGCTTGTTCGGGGCGCGTGACGGCGCTGGCCTTTCATCCCCAATTCGACGGCAAAGACAATCGCACGATTTATCTAGGCGCAGCGCAAGGCGGCGTATGGCGTTCGGATGACAATGGCGATACGTGGAGGCCGCTTACCGAAAAAGCGCCTTCGCTGGTGATCGGCGACATCGCGATTGACCCCACCAACCCGCAGGTGATTTGGGCGGGCACGGGCGAAGGCGATCAATACGGCGGCTATTACGGCGCGGGGATTTTGAAATCCACCGACGGCGGCGAGAACTGGCAAGTCATCACCGGCCCGACGGCGACGAATGCGCCGATGCAACCGGCTTTCATCAATGCGGGCATCATGAAAATCGAGATTGATCCGAGCAATCCGAATACGGTTTATGTGACGTCGGCTTCCGGTTCGCCCAGCAGCGCGTCGAGCAAGACGGGCGCAGAAGCTCCGCTCGGCCAACAGGGTTTGTGGAAGACGACCGACGGCGGCGAGACGTGGGTGAACCTGAACGTCAACGGCGATGGCGGACGCGTTCCCGCGATGGATGTCATCACCGATCCGCTCAATCGCCAGCGCGTTTTCGCGGCAATGAATCAAAACGGTTTGTATCGTTCAGAAGACGGCGGTCAAGCCTGGACGAAGCTCGAAGGCGGCTTGCCTGCCAATGGCTTTGGCCGCATGGCTTTGACCGTAGGCCCGCCGCTGGCTCCGTCAGAGAACTCGACGGTTTACGCGGCAGTCGCCAAGAGCGACGACACGCTGTTGGGCATTTACGGCACGACTGACAACGGCGCGACCTGGACG
>JANNUY010000115.1:0-1822 GCA_031414155.1 Acidobacteriota bacterium | reverse complement strand
GTAATTCGCCGACGAAAAGATCGGCACGTTGCCACCCAGCTTGGCACTGATTTTTTGACAGGCTTCGGTGTCGAGTTGTTCGGTTGCCGCCAACACAAAAAACACTTTCTTCTCTTGCTGAAAGCGTTTAACTGCATTGGCAATCGCCGTCAGATAAGTCTCGAACTTGCGATCAACTTCGGGGCCTTCTTCGTGAAAATAAACCGAACGATAATGGCTGTCGGCGTGCGCGCCCGTCAGTTTGTTACTGATAAATTTGGCGACCGAAGCGCGCACCGGCCAAAAAAACGGATTGACCGGACACACTACCAAGACAGGCGTAACGCCGTCCCATCCGTTTTTGCGCAACTCGGCTTCGCCATAACTCGGCGGCAGCGGTTCAAACGTCCACGCCGTGTCAGCGCCAAGCTGAGTAGTTACGCCCAGCTTGCCCAGCACATCTTGCGATTCGACATTGCGCGTAATGATGAGCGAGTTTTGGCAATAGCGTTCCACCAGTTTGGCGACATGCGAATCCATGTATCCGGCTTCTGCGCCATAGGCGATGCTGAGTTTATTTTGCGCTCCGGCAATGCCCAGGCTGCCCGTCATCATGGTTGTCAGCGCGTTAGCGAACTTGCTTTTGAACATGGAGCCTTCGCACGCGACCACGCCGTCGAATTGCGGAATCTCACGCGCCAGCATCGGCGGGAAAATTTGCGGCAACAAAACTTGCTTACTGCCTTTGAAATAACCTTCGGTCAGCTTGAAATCCTGCGACATCACACTCATTTCGCAACGGTCTACGCCGATAACGTGTCTGATCTGGCGGATCATTTCTTCAACGCGTACGTCCGAGCCTGTGTTGCGCGTGCCGTTATAACCGGCAAACAGCAGCTTGAGCTTTTCGCCCGGCTGCCAGCGCTGCCCGCTGCCCATCATCCATTTGAATTTTGACCACTCGATAATGCCTGCGACCCAGGCTTCGAGCGCGATGTCCATGCTCATGAAGAAATCCTAGTTGATAAATTTTAGGTTGCGAGACTTGCGAGGACTTTGGCGATTTCTGGCTCTAATGCGGGAACGTCCCGCACAGCAGTCAGCCATACTTTCTCAAGGTCAACCCCGAAATACTGATGAATCAGTTTATCGCGCATACCGGCAATGTCTTGCCACGGGATGTGCGGGAATTGCGTGCGCAGCGGCAACGAAAGGTTTTTCACGGCTTCGCCCATGACTTCGATTTGGCGAATCGCGCCATCTTGCAATAACGGTTGCGCCAGAAAGGCAGATTCATCAACGCCCTTGAGGTAACCAGCGAGCCGCGCCATTGCGTCGAGAATGTGCCGCAAATAAACGGAATCGTCACGCTTCATAAATCACTTTCAGGTCGCGCAAGATTCCCTCGCGCAAATAAGGACTGATGGCTGCTTCGGTGAGCAAATCTACTGTGCGTCCCAGCGCCTGAGTGAGTTGGCGTTCGAGCGCAACCAGTTCCAGCAGGCTTTTGCGCGACTGAAAGCTGACCAGCAAATCGAGATCGCTTTGCGCGGTGGCCTCGCCGCGCGCAAAAGAGCCAAACACACCAAGTTGCGCCACGTCGTTTTGGCGGCAGATGGCAATCAGTTTTTCGGTATCAATGCTCAGTTCTGACATCGTTGCTTTCGCTCAAGATTGCGTCGGCCAATCTTTGTATGGATAAGTGAAATTACCGTTGCGGCTGAATTGTAACAACGGATAACTGTATTGCGAAAAAGGCGCAGGCTGTTTGCCCGTCTCGTTCGTAATGCGCGTGTTGTCGAATACCGTATTGAATGTCAGGTAAGGCAAAAACACCTTTAGC
>JANNUY010000114.1:0-4136 GCA_031414155.1 Acidobacteriota bacterium | reverse complement strand
GTGGCTAGTGGTTTGAGTTGACCACTAGCCACTAGCCACTAGCCACTAGCCACTAATTTCAGGATGCACGTTGCGCCGCTTCGGCAATTAAGCCGCCGTAACGGCGTTCGCGTTTTTGATAATTCAGAATCGCCGCGAGCAAGTCGGGGCGACGGAAGTCAGGCCATAGCGTATCGGTTACGTAAAGCTCGGCGTAAGCGATTTGCCATAACAAGAAGTTGCTCACGCGCAATTCGCCGCTCGTGCGTACGAGCAGGTCGGGCGCGGGTTGATGCGCGGTATAAAGATATTTTTCGATGTCGGCTTCGGTGATCGTTTGCGGCGCGCGTCCGGTTTGCTGGCATTCATCGGCGAGCTGACGAAAGGCGTCTACCAACTCAGTGCGCCCGCCATAATTCAGCGCAACGTTCAAGATCATTCCCGTATTGCCTGCGGTCTTTTCTTCTGACACGCGCAATTCTTTTTGCACTGATTCATCAAGTTCGCTGGTGCGTCCGATGGCGCGAAAGACGATGTTTTCGCGGTGCAAGTTCGTCACCTCTTTGCGCAGGTATTCTTTGAGAAAGGTCATCAAGGCTTCGATCTCAAATGGCGGACGCTTCCAGTTCTCGACCGAAAAAGCATAGAGCGTGAGGGCTTTGAGGCCGAGGCGCGTGCAAGTGTCTACGGTTACGCGAACTGATTCGACACCGGCGCGATGACCGGCGACACGCGGCAGAAAACGTTTTTTCGCCCAGCGTCCGTTGCCGTCCATGATGACCGCGATATGGCGCGGCAGGCGCGCGGCGTCGAGTTGTCTGAGCAACGATTCTTCGCGCGAGCCTGATTCAATTTGTCCGGCAAAGTTCTCTAGCATATTGAAGAGGTTGGATGTTCGTGTGAAAGCGGCGCATCTTAGTACTCGACTTTTGCGAGCGTCAACCCGTGCGCCGGAGCAGCTTCGCCCGCCAGTTCGCGTTGGCGGCGCGCCAGAATTTCGCTGAGAGAATTGACGGGCAAACGTTGGCGATTTACTTCAACCAACGCGCCGACCATCGTCCGCACTTGATAGCGCAAAAAGCCGTTGCCGCTAAACCACAAGCGCCACCACGGGCCATCGGTATCTAAGCGAAACTCAGTCAACGTGCGCACATGCGATTTCACCGCCGACGAACTCACTGTGAAGGCCGTGAAATCATGCTGCCCCAACAACGCCGTCGCATCGGCGCGCAAACGTTCGGCGTCCAACTCATAAGGGAAGTGCCACGCATAGCGCGTCCATAGCGGATTCATCACCGGGCTGGCATAAAGTTGATAGCGATAAGTTTTGGCCTGTGCGTGATAGCGCGCGTGAAAGTCATCCGGCGCGACTTCGGCTGACAACGCGCGAATGTCGAAAGGCAGATTGCCATTCAACGCATTGCGCAAACGCCGTCCATCCCATTGCTTGTCCAGACGAAACGAAACGACTTGCCCTTCGGCATGCACTCCGGCGTCGGTGCGTCCGGCAGCATGGATGATGACCGGCTCGCCCGCGAGCTTTTGCAATGCGTCGCCCAACGCGCTTTGAATCGTGACCAGTCCGGCTTGCCACTGAAAGCCGTGGTAATCAGTTCCGTCGTAAGCGAGTGTGACGCGGTAATTCAAACGCCACCCTCCGGCACAATAATTTTGCCCAGGAAGACACACGAAGAAAACACGAAGAGATGATTTGCTTCTTCGTGTTTTCTTCGTGTGTCTTCGTGGGCGAAGGTTTTCATCGGAAGTTGAATTTGAGTTTTCCGCTCACCAATCGCGGATGGCCGAAATGCGTGCCTTCGAACGGATTGCCGAAGTTGTAAGCAAACGCGCGATTGGTGAAATTCTGCAAGTCGAATTGCAGCGACACCGTCACGCGGTCGCGGCGCAGCCAGTCAAAGCCCGTAGAAAAATCAAACACCGTCCAGGGCTTGACGCGCTGACGGTCGAAATTGACGAGTTCTGCACCGGGCAGGTTGCGCAATTCTTCCAGACGGTTGGCCTCAACCTGTAAGGGCGTGCCGCTTTCGTGGCGTCCGGCGAGGGCGAACCACCATTCGCCCAACCGGTTGAGGCGGCGCGAATGCATCAGGCCGAACGCGCCTACGTTGCGTTGATCGTGATCAGGAATAAACGGATGGCCGTCGGCGATTTCTTCAAACTCATCGGTCAAAAACAATCCGCCGTTGATCGGGCCACGTTGCAAGACGCGCGCGTTCGTATAACTCACATAACCCGACCAGCCTTTACGCAACGGTACGTCGAGGCGCGCTTCCAAGCCGCGCGCGAAACCGCTGGTCACGCTGTTCGGAAAAATAATCGTCGTATTGAAAAACACGTTCGGGTCGTCGAAGTTGCGAAACTCACGATCCCAAAACGCTACGTCGAGCTTGAACCAGCCTTTCACGTCTTGCGCGAAACCGATTTCATAAGCCGAAAGCGTTTCAGGCTTGATGTCTGCTCCGCCGTCGGTGTAATCGGCGAAAGGCGAGAGCGCGCGGGCTTCGTCGCTGTTGGCGAGCAACAGGTTTTCGAGTTGCGGCGGCATAAACATTCGATTGAACGAAGCGCGCAACGCCGTGCCCATGCGCGGCAAAACGTAAACGACGCCGATGCGCGGGCTGAATTGTTGCGAAATCACGGGCAGCGTCGAACGATCAAAGCGCAAGCCCGCGTTCACCGTCAGATTGCGCAGCGGCGAGAAGCTGTCTTGCGCGTAACCCGCGACGTAACTGCCTGTGCGTGCGCCACGAAAGACGAAGGGATTTTGCCGCGTGAATTGCAACGCGGCTTCACTGATCTCGAACTCTTCGGCTTCGTCAGGGTCGGTGATGGCGAAGGTGAAAAACTCGCGCGGCGAAAGGCGCGTCGCTTCCAAGCCAAGTTTGAGCGTGTGTCCGTTGCGCGTGGTCGTCAGGCTTGCCAGCGCGCCGAGTCGTGCGTGCTGGCGATCTTGTACGGCATAAAGCGGCGTATCGTCTGCGCTGCCGATCAATTCGGCCTGCACCGAACGACGGAACGCGGCGAAGTTCGTCACGGTGTCGCTGTTCCACAAGCGTTGCCAACTGAAGGATTGCGAGTTGTCGCGCAATTGTTGCCGCTGGCGTTGCTCGGCTTCTTCCTGCTCTTCGGTGTTAGGCACGTGAAAGTCTGTGCCGTTGGTTGAGCCGTTAAAAATCAAAATGTCGCGCGTCGTCGGGTGCCAATCAATTCGTCCGTTGAGTTTGAGCGCGCCGCCGCGATTGTTGAAATTGCGTGGGTCAATGGGGTCGAGCCAGCGATTTGATTTCGTGCCTGCCGAGGTGACGAACCAACCCAACCGCCGTTTCACGTTGCCGCCCAAACTCGCATCCACTTCGCCCGCGTTGAAGCTGCCGTAATTGGTTCCAACTTGCGCGATGAAGGGCGCATCCAGTCCCGAACGCGGTTGAATCTGTATGACCGCGCCTGAACGTCCACCGAATTCCGCCGCGATGTTGCCGGTCGTCACACTGAACGAACGAATCATGTCGCTGTCGAAATTGCTGGCTGACAGCGCGTCTAACCGGTCGGCGATGGGGATGCCGTCAATGACATAAAGCACGCCGTCGTCTACGCCACGCACATGCAATAGGCCGTTGTTCTCGGTCATCCAGCCCGGCAACGTAGCGATCATTCGCTGCACGTTCAAACTGCTCGTCGCGCCCGGTGTGCGGCGAATGAACTCTTCGGCCAACGCATGCTTCGTGCTGGCGTCATAGCTTTCGACGAGTGAATTAACGGTCGTCGTCGCGCTCGTCGCGCTGACGTTCAAGGTGAATTGCAAAGTGAGCGGTATGTTGGCGCGCACGATGTGACGTTCGGTCAGCGGCGCGAATCCGTTGGCTTCGATGCGCAGGTCATAGGCACCGAAAGGCAAGTTGTTAAATGCGAACGCGCCCTCGGCATCAGTCGTCACGGTGGCGCGATAGCTCGCCAGCGGGTTGCTGAGTTGGATGTTGGCGTTGGCTACGCGAGCGTTGGCAGCGTCGTTGACGACGCCGGAGATTGTGCCTTGTTGAATTTGTGGAAATGCATTGGTGGAAAGCAGCGCCACGAGCGCGTAGCTGCAAAGAAACCCAACCGCACTCTTTGGCGGCTGTGCCGCAGTGATGTGCGGA
>JANNUY010000113.1:0-21053 GCA_031414155.1 Acidobacteriota bacterium | reverse complement strand
CGCGCGCCAGCACGTCGTGCGAATTCATGTAATCCCACAAGCGCCGCGACTCGTTCGGCAAAAGATAAGAGGCGTTTTCGGCCAGATTCGACAACAGCCAAAACCGTTCGTGATTCCAAAAGCGCGGGTTATAAAAGATTTCGGTCGAGCTTTGAACTTGATAACTCGCCATTTGATAAAGCGCCTCGGCTTTCGCTTCGTCGTCAGCCGCAACTTGCACTCGCTGCTCTAACGCTTCGAGATCGTCAACGGTTTTGAGATCGCGCATCAGCCAATCTGAACAAATGCCTTTTGCCGGAATTTCTAAATCGAATTTAGGCAACTGCTTGCGTGGTGCCTCTGACCAATCACGGTAATCGTATTCCGGCAGTTTGCAAGACACGGTTTTCAACGAAGCAAACGCCGCGCGCGCTTCGTTCCAGCGTCCGATGCGCAACCAGCGCAAGCCCAGCGCATAACGCAAATCGTTGCGCTGTTCCAACGTCGCGCGCTTTTCGATGAAGTGCGCGATTTGCTCAGGCGTCATAATCACGTCGAGCAGATAGGCCACGTCGGTCGAGTAACCCAGCGCGTAATATTGCGTCAGGGCTTCATCCCAATCGCTTTGGCGTTCGGCAACGATGGCAAGCATGCGCCGCGCACCATCGGTGAGTTCGCTGTTTTGGTCAGCCGCGAGCAAAGCGTTCAGCGTGCGCCGTGCTGCCGTGAAATCTTCCAGATAATATTCCGCCGCGCCTTTCACCCACAGCGCCTGCCGCCGTTCGGTTTTAGACAAGTTCATTGCCAGCGCCCGACGAACGATCTTTAAGGCTTCGCGCGGTTCTTCCAATTCGAGCTTGGCTTGCGCAATGCGCAACAGAAAGGCTCCGCTTGCACCTGCGTGACGCTGCGCCATACGCGCGGCGAAATCTACGATGCGTTGGCGCGCCTCGAGCGCCGCCTGCGTATCGAGTTGTTTTTCTCTATCGTTTTCGCGCCACGAACCAAACGCGCCCGGCTCAACCGCATAAGCGTAGTTGTAAAGATTGTGATAAGCGTAGGCCAAAGCCGTTGGCGGTTCGTCGGCGAGTTCGGTTTCGACGCGCGCCAGGTCAGTCGCTGTCGCGCCGCCGCGCACCCAAGTGAGCGAATGCACCGCGTTCATCCGCACCGCAACATCGGCTGCGGCAAGCTGGCGGTAATACTCAATCAGCGCACCGGCGCGGTCACCCGAACGACGCGCGAGATAACCCAGCCAGCCGCGTGCGTCAGCGGCCAATCGTCCGTGAGGAAAGTGCGTGAGTTGTTGCGCAAACGTTGCGCGCGCGCGTTCCCACACTTCATCACCGCAATCAGCAATGGGTTCAAAGTTTGCTTCGGCGCTGTAACAACTGCTTTGCTTCAAAGTCGCTAAGCCCGCCATCAGTTGCGCGGCTTCGCGCTTTTCGCTCGCCGGATATTGTTTGAGCAAATGGCGAAAGCCTTGTTCGGCCTGTTCGTAATCTTTCCGCTGGTATTGCAACGCTGCATTCAAATAAGCCACGTTGTCACGTAACGCAGCTTCGCGCGGAACCGCCGCTAACGTCTTTTCAATATCTCCTCCCGCTTCATCTCCGGCTGGGAGCCACGGTTGATGACCTTCGCTGTTAGCGGCTGTCACGCCCGCGTCGTATTGCGCGCGAGCTGCCAGATAAGCGCGCAAGCCTTTGTCACTTGCGCCTTGCTGAAGCGAATGCAGCGCATCCAGCCGATCTATCGCGCTGTTGCGGAGCGCTTGATCATCCATATCGAATCGCAGGTATTGCACAAGGTTTTGCCGTAACGCCGACCAATCGCCTTGCGCTTCGGCATCCGTCGCCGCTTGCCAAAGGGTTTCGATTTGCTGTTCAAGCTGCCGCTGTTTTGCCCCTTCTGTCTCGTAATCAAACTCACCACTAAACTGATCGTACCAACGGCTTGGCTTGCCCGTAACGGCATTTACGGCGCGAGGCAAAGGCGGCAGGCGAAAGAAATCGTGCCCTTGCACATAGCTGTTGAACCGCACCGAATTCACCGGCCCGAACCATCCGCAAGCCAGCGCCACCAACGCCAAGCCGCACAGCAGCAAGGTTACGCGCAATACTTTTGCCAGATATTTCCCCAGACAGTTCATTGAATGTTCGCTCCTTTCAGATCGAGAACTTGTTCGGTTTGCCAAGTGCGTCCGTCATCACTTTGCAGCGTCAACGTAACCGGCAAAGCCTCAGGCCATTCGCCGGTCACCGGCCAGACGGCTTGCAGGTGCGTACCCGGCTGCCAATCCGTCACCGACAACTGCAACGCTGCGGCGCGCGTGGCGCTGCAAGGCGTGAGTTCATTCGCCACCGCACATAGCGGCGTTGGATGGTTGAGGTGGCTGAGGACTTGTGCGCGTCCGAGTTGTTGCACCAGCAACCGCAATGTGACCGTAGCGGCTCCGGCAAGAGGTGAGACTCGTTGCGCGCCGGTGTTGGCGATGTCCACATAAATCCAGCGCGCCGTGCCTTGCCGTTGCCAGCGCGCCGTCATTGCGACTTGCGGCGCAGTCGTTTCGTCGTTGAGTGCGGCGGTGATTTCTGCTGCGCTCAAGTTGGTGGGATCGTCGGCGCTCGGCAGGCGAAATACGCACAAGCCCAACAACAGCTTGCCGCCTTGCTGACGTGCAGCGCGGGCATTAGCGCGCAAGCTGGCAGCCGTTGGCATTTGCAACAACAGCGTTTCGCCGCTTTGCAATACGAGGCCGTCAACGACGCATTCGCGCTGCGCGACGTATTCACAACGCCACTCGCCATCGTTGGGCGTACCAGCTACTTGCTTGCACTCGCGCAACGTGAGGTCTGGATGTTCAACCACGTTCGTGGGATTGAGATCGCCGCGCAACGCGAGCAACTTTCCCTGCGTGTCGTAATGAATCGCGTAACCATACGCCGCCAGCCCCGCGTAAAACGGCTTGCCCAAACGGCGCGCACGTTCGACGGCACGCAGCGTTTGGCGCGGCACGGCAATCGGAATCACTTGCGACAACTGGCGCGGAATTTCTGCGCCGTAACATTGCGGAATCCAGAAATCGGTTTCGGCTAATACGGCGGCCAAGGCAGGTGATTCAAACCACGCAGGCAAGCCGGTGATCGAAAGCGGCGTGCCTTGTGGCAGGCGTTGCCGCAACAAGCGCAGCGTTTGCTGATAACGCGGCAACAGGCGAAGCGGTACGTCTATGTCGAGTTGCAATCCGGCGAGCGTGGCTTGTTCGTCAGCGGCGCGGGCACCATCAGCAGCGAAGGTTTCAACGATAGTGGTGGCTAAAGATTCGGGCGAGACTTGTTCGAGTTGCGCGAGCAGTGAGCGCGTCGCGTTGTAAACCAAATGCAATTTCACGCCACGCGGCAATGCGCCTTGCGCAACACGAATGCGCCGCAACGCACCGCGCTCTAAATCAAGTTGTCCGGCGCGTAAAAATAAAGTGTCTGAATGGGTAAGCGTCAGGGCATGGCTGAGTTCTTCGGCAACAGGCGTATGGTCGCGCCACGCCCACCACGCAATTGGCGTATCGTTCACGACGCGTGGTGCGGGAGCGGCGCTGAGCCAACTCCACAGTGCAACCAGCAACAGCGCACCACCGATTACGAGTTTTCGCGGACGTGTGAACATGTCCGCATCATCCTGATTTCGATGAGGGGCGAACAGGTGTGAAGCTACGTTTAATTGTCACGCCAGCCACTGGGCAGACTGTGGCAATCCACAATGTGGAGCGCTGCGGCTTTGACGCAGCACTCCGATTCGTTGTCGTACTGAATAAAATTCGCCACCGTGAAAAACGGCGAGAATGCGTAATCGGCACACAAGGCCCACGCGCGCTACGAAATTGCCTGGCGGCAACCGAGCGAAAGTTCTCGCTATGAAAAGAAAAGCCTCACATCAGGTATGCAACGAAGCATTTGGCATAGTGCCGCGGCCTCAAACAGATACGCAATGTGAGTTACTTGGAAGTAGCAGGTTTGATCGGAATTATCAGCGCGTCAGGTTGGTGTGTGGTTTGGCTGACCGTCACGCGTGCCAACAACGCAGGCGCATTGACTGACCAGCGCGCCGCCATCGCCTGCTGGTAAAGGGCGCGCGCTTTTTGTTTATCGCCGAGCGTAGCGTAATGCGCCGCGAGTTGCGTGAGCGTAGCGGCTTCGTTATCGGTGGCTTTAAGCGCAACCCAGAGCGGCAACGCTTCTTGCAACAACGCAACGGCGGCTTGGCGTTCACCACGCTTGGCACGCAAGGCGGCGAGATTCATCAGCGTACCGGCTTCGCGGATTTGATCTTTGGCAGAACGCGCAAGGATGAGGCTTTGTTGATAGGCCTCGAAGGCTTGGGCGGTTTCGTTGAGGTCTTCCAGCACGCGGCCCAGGTTGCCGTATGCGAGTGCCGCCCCGCGCGCGTCTTTAAGTGAACGGCGAATTTCGAGCGATTGCTGATAGAGCGCGAGCGCACGGCGTTTGGCGTCAACCCCAGTTTGTCCGGCGTAAATTCCCGCGAGATTGTTGAGCGTAACCGCTTCGCCGCGCTGATCTGACGTAGCGCGTCGCAACGGCAAAGCCTGTTCGTAAAGCGTAACGGATTCGCTGGCATTACCGAGGCGTTGCTGTGCGCTGGCAAGATCGTGCAAGGCGTTGGCTTCGCCACGCGGGTCGTTGAGTTTGCGCCACACTGGCAACGATTCTTGCAAGTATTTTGCCGATACATCGTGGCGGTTCTGGGCCGTAGCGATGAACGCGAGATTGCTGAGTGTGACGGCTTCACCGCGTTGATCACCGCTCGCACGCCAAAGCGGCAGCGCCTGTTCGCACAAGCTGGCCGCTTCATCGAACTGTTGAACCTTAGCAAGCAGATTGCCAAGCGTATTGAGCGCCGTGGCTTGCCCTAACGGATCGTTCGCCGCGCGCCATTGTTTGAGGGCTTCGGTGTAATGCGCGAGGGCTTCACGCGCGAGGTTTTGCTGTTCGGCGAGCTTGCCCAGGTTATAAGCCGTCTTCGCTTGCGCACGCTCGGCAGTCGTTTCTCCGTTGCTCGCCAAACCCGCAACCGTCACATTCGGACGCAACATTCCTATTGCTTGCACGAGCAAACGGGCCTGCTTGAAATAGGCTTGCGCTGCGCGGTCATCGCCTTGCTCGGCGGTCAGGCGACCAAGTTCGTTGAGCGTCGTGGCTTCCTGTTCGCGGTTGGGCACCGAACGCCAAAGCGGCAGCGCGGCTTGCAAATGCTGAACGGCTTGCGCGCGTTCGCCGAGTTGATCGGTGAGCAAGGCCATTTGCTGCAACGCGGCGGCAGCCCGCGCGGCTTCACCCGTGGCGCGCCAATGCAGCAAGGCTTCGGCATACTGGTTCAAACTTTGTTGCGGCTGATTTTGCGCGCGCAATTGTTCAGCGGCCTTGACGGCTTGCGCAGCCAGCGCGCGATGATCGCGCGCCGCGAGCTTGCCGGACGGAATGGATGTTTCAAATGCAGGCAGCGATAAATGATAAGACTGAACCGCAACTAACGGCGACGACAATGTCGGCACGTAAAGCTGAAAGGCCGTGGCCTCGATTGTGATTGGGGTGATCGGCGCTTTGGTGGCGGTCGGTTTCGGCTGGTTTTGCGTAAGCGCGAGAGATGAGGTGCCGCACCCGATGACAGCGCACAGCGCTACACCGTGAAAGGCACATTGGGCAGCAAGTTTTTTACGGCGATGTTTCTTGCGCATGTTCGTGGAAGGGAGCGCAATGCGAGGCGGCGCGAGAGAAATGGTAGGGCAGGATTCGATCCTGCCCTACGTAATTAAGTCCGTTTTATTGATTGCCGATCTTCCAGACCAAACCGGTCGAAAGACGAAAGCTACTTTGGCGGTCGTCGCGCAAATCTTCGAACGTGGTCAACACGTAATCGGTTTGAAACGCCCGCCAGGCCAGCGACTTGTTGATGTTCACGTCCATGCCGCCGCCTATGATAAAGGCAAAGGCGTTGGCCGTAATGTTGGTCGGGCCATTGCCTGCGACCGCGCGCGACACGCCAAAGTTGCGGCGCGCTACGCCAGCCAGCACATGAACGTAAGGCGAGACCTTTTCATTTTTATATGAAGTGAACTGTACGCCACCGGTGAAAAAGCGCAGGTTCAAATCAGCCTTGACGCCGGGGCTGATCTGAAAGTCGTTGTAATGGTCGCTGAAATCGGCTTTGAGGCCGAACCATTTGTTGAGGTTGACGTTGCCTGACACCGTGTAGCCATTGAGGTTATGTTCGGGAAAATCCTGTGAATCGGCGCGCAGGTAAGAATATCCGCCGAAGACTTCGACGCGCGGTGCGTCTTGCGCCAACGCGACAAACGAGAGCGTCAACCAGAGAGAGAGGATAAATAAAGAGTTACGCATAAGCAGTTTCCTTTGTTAGAGGACTGAACCGCAGCCTGCTGTAGCAACTTCACGGGTTGCCTTAGGCACCGACCAGCGCGCGTCGGATTCAGTGTCATTGTTGAGGTAGGGTTAATAGCGATGGCACAGGTAAGAGCGAAAGACTGCGCCGTTTAAGAATGGTGTTTAAGAAGGGATGCCAACACCTGAAATCAACATAAGCCAAAAGTGTGAACCGGCGCAACGAGAAGCGTCACGTCACGCCGGTTCGGGTTGAAATTATTGTTCGCCGACGCGTCCGACCAAACCGGTCGAAAGGCGAAAGCCATGATCGTTGATGCCGTTGTTACGCACATAAACGTAATCGGCTTGAATCAAGCGCAGCGCCAAATGCTTGGCGATTTTCAGATCAACGCCGCCGCCCGCCACCAGCGCGAAACCGGAATCGCTGATTCTAACGTCACTCAAACAGCCTGCGGTGGTCAGCGCGCAGTTACGTGTCGCTCTGCTGCGCAATAACACTGTACCCGCCATCAAATGTGCGAAGGGTTGCACCCGATCATTACCGCGATAGGTGAACTGTCCGCCTGCGAGAAAGAAGTGGTCGCTGACGCGGACTTTCGCGCCGCCAACAGTGTTATAGCCTTCATAATAGCCGCTGAAGTCAGACTTGATGCCGAACCATTTGTTGACATTGCCCGTGACCGAAGCGTTCCAACCGTGCAGGTCGTCGCCGCCGTTCGGATTGAGATAAGAATACCCGCCAAAGACTTCGACTTTCGGTGCGTCTTGCGCGAGCGTAACGAGGGGGAGTGCCAGCAAAAAGCTGACCGTGAGTAAGAGCTTACGCATAAAATTGTTTCTCCTGTTAAAACGAAAACCACAGGAAGCCTGGGCGGGAAACGAAGCAAGCGCCATAAGCCTGTGACACCAGCGGTTTACGTTAGTTATTGAGCGAATTGGATCGCGTTGATTAAGGGCAAAGACAGCAACAAAGCAGGGGCACTCTCTCAGAGAGCCTGATTTGACCGGTTAAGATTGGATGTCAAGGTAGCTTCAAAAGACTTATCGGTTGCGCTTCGCGTACCAGTGAGTTTTCAGTCGGTCATCGCTTTTAAATTACGGGGCAGGCAGTGCGATGACGCAACGTATGATACGGATTTCATCTGGGATTGCAAAGGTTAAAAGCGGCACGATAAATAGCGGTTCACCTTGATCCAAGACTTGACCGATATTCAAGCAGTCCTTTCCCGAAAGCGGACAGGGCGTTAGGCCAGTTAGTTGAGTTTCCTCATAAATCGCTGTGTTTTGGCGCGGCACGCCAGTTGTAACAAGACGCGCGCAGTTCATTCGTCAGTGAAGCAGGAAGAAAGACTATGAAAAACTTTGTGGGTGATGTGCGCTATGGTTTTCGACAGTTGGTTAAACAACCGGGTTATACGTTGTTGGCGATTGCGACGCTGGCGCTAGGCATTGGCGCGAATACGGCAATTTTCACGGCAATCAATGCGGTGCTGTTTAAGCCGCTGCCCATCGCTGACGAAATGCGCGTCGTCGTGTTACAGCAATTTCGCCACGACAAGCAGAACGCGAGTTACGGCGTGTCTTATCTCAACTTCAGCGACTGGCGCGAACGCAGCCAATCGTTCAGCGCGATGGCTATCGCACAAAGCGGCGAGACGACGTTGCTGACCGATGATGAACCCTTTCGCGCAACTTATGCAGCCGTGTCAGCCGATTTCTTCAAGACGCTGGGCCTCAAGCCACATCTCGGCGGAGGCTTCGTCACGACGGATGACGAACCCAACGGACGCGACGGCATGAACGCGGCGATGCTGACATATACGACGTGGCAAAACCGTTTCGGCAGCGATCCGAAAATCGTCGGCAAACAACTCACCAACGGTGAAGACCGCTTTCGAATCGTAGGCGTCACGCCGCCCAGCATCTTTCCGCTACAAAAAGAACCTATTGATTTCTGGACGACCGTCGCGCTCAACGGCGCGGCGAATGATAAAGGCAGCGCAAATGCGTCGCGTGGTTATCCAGCCTATGCCGGAGCCATCGCGCGCCTCAAGCCCGGCGTCACCATCGCGCAAGCGCAAGCCGAACTCGGCAATCTCAACGAAGCCCTCACGCAAGCGCATCCGAACGCGAACGGCAACACTGCCGTGCGCGTCGTCGCGTTGCGCGAATTGTTCGTGAAAGACGCGCGCCCCATCCTCTGGTTGCTGCTAGGCGTAGTCGGCGCGGTGTTGCTGATCGCTTGCGTGAATGTCGCCAACATCCTGCTGACGCGCGCTGCGTCAAGACAACGCGAGCTTTCGATTCGCGCGGCACTCGGCGCGAGCAAGTGGGACATCGTTCAGCAACTTTTAGTCGAGAGCCTCATGCTCGCTTTGGCGGGCGGCGTCATCGGCTTGCTGGTTTCGCTGTGGATGGTGGACGGCATCGTCGCGCTGTTGCCCAACGACATTCCGCGTTTGGCGGGGCTGTCGCCCGATTGGCGCGTCTTGCTTTTCACGATGAGCGCCGTGCTACTGACCGGCTTGTTGTGCGGCCTGTTGCCTGCATTCTCGGTGTCACCCCAAAATCTGGCCGATGCGATCAAGGACGGCGGACGCAGTGCCACCAGTGGCCTCGCGCGCGGACGTTTGCGCAGCGCATTAGTCGTCGCCGAAATCGCCATTGCCTTAACCTTGCTCGTAGGCGCAGGCTTGCTGTTCAAAAGCCTTTACCGTTTGAATCAGGTCAATCCGGGTTTCAACACCGAAAACATTCTGACGGCGCAACTCGGTTTGGGCGGGAGCCGCTACGTTGACCGCAGCTACAGCCCGGTGCGCATCAATCAGTTTCTCAGCCAATTACAAGAGCGCGTCGAACGCTTGCCCGGCGTCGAAGCCGTAACCAACGCCCAATGCGTACCGTTCACGGGCAGCGAAAACAATACGCAATTCAACATCATCGAACGCCCCGCGCCTGCCAACGCGCAACCCGCAGCACAATTGCGTTTCGTCAGTCCCGGTTATTTCGACGCGCTGCAAATTCCACTCAAGGCCGGACGCACGATTATGCCGCAAGACGGTCCGCAAACGCTGAATGTGATGCTGGTCAACGAAGTCTTCGTGCGCGAACACCTGCGCGGCGAATCACCGTTAGGCAAGCGGATGAAACTAGGTTGGGGTGGCGATGCGCCGAAAGAAATCGTAGGCGTGGTCGGTGACGTGCGCCATCGCGGACTCGGCGACAGCGCGCGGCCAGAGATGTATGTGCCACAAGCGCAATTCGCCAACGCGGGCATTACGCTCATCATACGCACACAAGGCGATCCGCTGAATCTGGTCAAGCAGCTCAAGCAAGAGATTCGCGCGCTCGACCCCGGCCTGCCCGTGACCGACATCAAAACGCTCGCACAGTTCCGCCACGAAACCTTGGACGTGCCGCGTTTCAACAGCTTTCTGTTGGGCGGATTCGCACTGCTGGCATTGCTGCTGACGCTCGTCGGTTTATATGGCGTGATGAGTTACAGCGTTACGCAGCGTACGCCGGAAATCGGCATACGCATGGCGCTCGGCGCTTCGGCGGCAGATGTGTTGCGCATGATCGTCGCGCAAGGCGCACACCTCGTCGTCATCGGCCTCGCACTCGGTTTAATCGGAGCCTTCGCCCTCACGCGCGTGCTGCAAAATTTGTTGTATGACGTGCGCTCGACTGATCCGCTGACGTTCGCGCTGATGGCATTGTTGCTGGCTGCGGTGGCGTTGCTGGCTTGCTATTGGCCTGCGCGGCGCGCGACGCAAGTAGACCCGCTGATTGCCTTGCGGCGTGAATAAAGCAAAAGCAATCTAATGAGCCTCGGCGTTACGTCAGTTCAAACCTCCGTTCAAATCATGGACGCAACACCGAGGCTCAGGTTGCTTGCGCAGTTCAGCTTTGCAAATCAATTTATGCGGCGTATAGTCTGCCCGTCTGTCAACCTAGATGAGATGAGATGAGACGAGTCAGCCGCCCCAAAGAAACTCTAGTTGACAGACAGGTCGCCGGTGCAAGTGAGCCTCATTAGCCTGAAGTTGTTTTACCGCTGCCTTTTGCCAAGCCCGTTTCATCAGCACTTACTCCTGGCAAAATCCAGCATGTCTTTATTTATCCGTGGGAAGCAGTAGCGACGCGAGATGGCATCTTGCGTCCAACCGATAATCAGCAACGCCAACCCGCACGGGATGCCATTCTGTGCAACACGCTTGAGAGGTCACAGCTATGCTCGCCAAAGATTGGACACAACGTAAGCCGTCTTATGATTTCGTAATTGTCGGCTCAGGTTATGGAGGTGCAATCACTGCCGCACGCCTGAGCGCCGCTCCATCGAAGCCTTCCGTATGCGTCCTCGAACGCGGACGCGAATGGCAGGTCGGCGAATTTCCCGACAAACTCGCCGACGTGTTGAAACACCGCAACGACCGCAACCTCAACCCGACGGGGCTATATGAGTTTTTGACCTATCCCGAAATTACCGTGTTGAAAGGCTGCGGACTCGGCGGCACTTCGCTCATCAACGCCAACGTCGCCATCCAGCCTGACGATGAAACCTTTCAGCAATCCGCCTGGCCGCGCCAGTTGAATGCGGCGATGTTGCAACCGTTTTATGACAAGGCGCGCGGCGTGTTGGCTGCCGTGCCGCATCCGCGCTCGAATCCGGCGCAGGCCACTTGTTTGCGCAAGGTGAGCGGGCTTGATCGCCGCGCCCAGGAATTGAGCCAGCGCGCTTATGGTTTGAACATCGCCGTCAATCACACGATTGACGGCGTGAATCCGCACGGCGTCGCGCAAAAGCCCTGCACCGATTGCGGCGATTGCGTGACCGGTTGCAACGTAGGCGCGAAAAATACGCTGGCGATGAATTACCTGCCCATCGCGCAACGCAACGGCGCGCACATCTTCCCCAAGTGCGAAGTCAAACACGTAGAGAAACTTTCGAACGGCGGCTGGCGCATTCACGGACGGCGCTTTGACGGCGCGTTCCCCGATGATTTCAAGATTGAAGCGAAAAACGTAATCCTGTCAGGCGGGTCGTTAGGTACGACTGAGATTTTGCTGCGGTCCGAAAAGAAAGGCTTGAAGCTCTCGCCCAAAGTCGGGCAGCAATTTTCGGGCAACGGCGATTTTTTTGCGCTGGCTTATAACGCCGATCATCAGTTGAATACGATGGGCTTTGGCAAAGACGCGGCGCATCCCTGGAAGGCGCGCGGCAATGCGCCGGGGCCGAGCATCGTGGGCGCGGTGAAATACGATAAGAATCTGCCGTTGAGCCAGCGCATCCTCGTCGAAGACTTTTCTTTCCCGAAGGCTTATGTCGCAGGCGCGCGCTTCGCCTTTGACGCAGCCTCGGTTTTGGGTTTGGCACAAGACACAGACACGGGCGACGAAGCGCAAGAACGCGCGCGGCGCGAGCGTCCGCCACTGCCTGATCCATATCAATTCAACGACAACTCGCTCAATCACACGATGCTCTATTTGATTATGGGGCACGATGACGCGCGCGGTTCGATGCGCTTGAAACGCGGCTTCCCCGACTTTCAGGAACGCCTCGAAATTGATTGGGACAACATCGGACGCCAGCCCGTTTTCGATCTCATCAATGCAGAAATCAATCGGCATTCGCGGGCGTTGGGCGCGAGCTTTCTGACCAATCCGCTGTGGCAATTTACGCGCGATAGAAATTTGATTACGGCGCATCCGTTGGGCGGATGTCCGGTCGGCGAAGATTACCTGCACGGCGCGGTTGATCCCTATGGCCGCGTATTCGCAGGCGACGGACAGGTTCACGAAGGCTTGTTTGTCGCCGACGGCTCGTTGATTCCGACGGCGTTGGGCGTGAATCCGTTCCTGACGATTTCAGCGTTGAGCGAAAACATCGCCGATCGCATGGTGCGCAAGCTCAACGGCGAAGCCTATCCCGCGCCCGCCAAAGCCGTGAGTATGGCGCGGCTCAATCCGCAGGAAGTCATCACTTACAAAGAGGTCGAGCTTGAACGGTTGTTTACGCGCAGCGGCGCTACGCAACCGGCGGCGACTATGGTCAACAGCGGCACGGCGAGTTACGACGCGGCAACGCGCACCATTCGCAACGATCACGTGTGGAAAGGCTTCTTCCCGCGCGGACACATCCTCAATCAATTCTCGACGGCGTTTCATACGAGTTTTCGCAAACGCTTCAGTTTAGAAAACGGCAAGATCATCGGCCTCACCAGCGGCACCGATAATTTCCCGCGCGCCAAAAACACCATCGAAGAAATCAATATCGAAAAACGCGAAGGTACGCTCGAACCGGGCAAATATATTTTGTTGCGTTACACCGAACCGCAATGGCGCGGCTTTTACGACGTATTCAAAAAGGTCAGCGACGACTTGATGATTGGGCGCGTTTATCTGGGCGATTACCCCAACGGACATCGGCTGTTCACCTTCCCGATGACGCGCAGTTACGGCCTCGACAACATTACCGTCGCCGATCATCGCGCGTTGTATGCCCAATCAACCGCGCCGACCAAAGCGCAATTGCACGGCGTATGGGAGATGCGCGCCGTCTCGAATGCGGCGCAAACCGGCACGATTGCTTATCTGAAATTCGATCACAAACCCGATGGTACGTTGCAGGCCAACTATCAATTCCTCGGCTTGCTCGAAGGTTTGGCTGAACCCGTGTTCGGACAAGACCATTTTCGGCTGAACGATTTCACGCGCTTTCACGATGAGATTCGTTTGCTCGATGCCGACACAATGGTGGGCAAATACCTGACGGCTACGCCGCCCGTGCTGGCGAACCTGTTCGGAGACCAATCGCTCGGCTTGCTGCAAAACGAAAAGGGGGCGGATGGCACGGCGCAATTCGGATTCTATTACGTCTTGCGACGCAGTTCGTTGGCTGACACGCCGCCGGTGGGCTTCCTGCGTCCGCTGCTCGAAATCCGCTTGCCGTCGGGCATTGGCTTGAGCTTCGACGAAGAGATGGATGGACGTTATTTCGCAGGATTGAGCCTGCCCGCCGGACGCGCGGGTGATCTGACGCTCGACGCCAAGGGGCCAAACGACGGTGTAGCGATCAGTTTCGCCGCGCGCATCACGGCGCGCGACATCAACGAATTTTGCGCGAGTCCCGAACACGAAGCTTCCATCGGCGGCAAGCTGCATTTCGGCGATTGGCAAGGACGCGGCGCGCGCGCTTTCGAGATCAAGGAAAGCAAGAGCTTCTTCAATTACCTGCGCGTCAATGCGGCGACGGGCGAAGCCGAGATGCTTTATCGGCTTTATTTCAACGACGACACCGGACGCGAACATTTGCTGCACGGGCGCAAGTACCTGCAAAAAGATGCGAGCGGTATGGCTGAAGTGATGCGCGATTTCACGACGCTTTACGTACATCTGACCGACCAGACGACGGGCAAAGAGTTGGGCGTGGCGCGCCTGCACTTCCGCCTGTTCGAGAATCTGGCGGCGGCGGCCAGCTTCGCGCGCTATCTCACTTCGTTCCGCGTCATCGGCACTGACAATCTTTTCATACAAGCGCAAGCGCAATTGCGTTATCTGGCGCTGACCAATCAGTTCATTGCGCGCGAATATGACATCTTGAGTTTTTTGCAATAACCGGAGCTGACTCATATGCCTGGATCATTCTTCGCCTGGTACAAACTCTGGCCGATTTTCGGCTTGCTCAAACTCAATCGCTTCCGCGACCGGATGCGCAAAGAGAATTTGCACGACACCGAAACCCGGCCTTCCTTGCCGCAACCGTCGTTGCCTGCGCCTACGATGGAACAGCGCAACCACCGCACGGCAGATGGCACGTACAACGATTTGAGCAAGCCGCGTATGGGTATGGTCGGCGCACGCTTGGGGCGCAACGTGCCACTCGAAGCCGTAGACATTCCGACCGCGCAATCCTTGCTCACGCCGAATCCGCGCGAGATCAGTTTGAAGCTGATGAAGCGCGACAAATTCATTCCGGTCGAACAGTTGAATTTGCTGGCCGCCTCGTGGATTCAGTTTCAGGTACACGACTGGTTCGCGCACGGCACGGACAAGGAAGCGCCGCCAATTGAAGTGCCGTTGCCGCCGGGCGATACGGAATGGCCGGAAAATCCGATGCGCGTGCGGCAAACCTTGCAGGACGATACGCGCCCGCCCGCCGACACGAGTCCGCTCAAAACCTATCGCAATCTCGAAACGCACTGGTGGGACGGCTCGCAGCTTTACGGCAGCGATGAAGTGCGGCAACAGCGGCTGCGTTCGTTCACCGACGGCAAGCTGACGCTGGGCGCTGACGGTTTGCTGCCACTGGACGAACACGGCGTAGACCTCACCGGCGTCAACGCCAATTGGTGGGTGGGACTGAGCATGCTGCATACGCTTTTCACGCTGGAACACAACGCCATCTGCGACCGGTTGAAGTCGGAGTTTCCCAGTTGGTCGGATGAAGAATTGTTTCAGCACGCGCGGCTCATCAACGCCGCGATCATGGCGAAAATTCACACCATCGAATGGACGCCGCGCATTTTGCTGACCAAGACCCTCGACCTCGGAATGAACAACAACTGGACGAGCATTCGGAAATCGAAACAGGAACATCACGCTGCGCCATACTCAATGACCGAAGAGTTCGTGTCGGTCTATCGCATGCATCCGCTGCTGCCGGACGATTACGCGTTTCACTCGCTGCAACCGGGCAAAGCGGTCGTGGAAAAAACCTTGACCGAGATTGCCGGACGCGAGGCGCGCGGTGTGGTCGAACAAATTGGTTTGGCCGATTTGTTTTATTCGTTCGGCATTACGCATCCCGGCGCGATTACGCTGCACAACTATCCTGAGGCGCTGCGCAATCTTTCGCGCGGCGGCGCAGTCAAAATGGATTTGGCGGCGATTGACATCTTGCGCGACCGCGAGCGCGGCGTGCCGCGTTACAACGCTTTTCGCCGCTTGATGGGCATGGATGCCGTCGAGAAATTTGAAGACTTGAGCGCGAATCAAAAATGGTGCGAAGAGATTCGCGCCGTTTACGACAACAATCTCGAAGCCGTGGACTTGCAAGTCGGGATGTATGCCGAAGAGCCGATTCCCGGTTTCGGATTCAGCGAAACGGCCCTTCGCGTTTTCCTGCTGATGGCTTCACGCCGTTTGCAAAGCGACCGCTTTTTCACGACCGATTACAACGAACAGACTTACACCAAAACCGGGCTGCAATGGATTGAAGACACGACGATGGTGACGGTGCTGAGGCGACACATCCCTGCGTTGCAGCCCTTGTTGCGCAATCAGAAAAACGGCTTTGCGCCTTGGCCACGCACGGCGTAATGCCATCGGCCAATTCACTTGACGCGAGCGCCAAGGGGCGGTCGCCGTCATAACGCAACACGTGTTCGGCGACCCCGTCGAACCCCCTCCACGGAGCTTATGTTATGGCACATTTTCATCAGGAACCTTATCTCGTGCTGGCCGGGTTGACGCACGAACGCGCCCTGCTGGCTTGGGGATCATTCTTTTTCAAAGTAAGCGGGCAAATGGTTGACGGACGTTTCAAATTGATCGAAGACAGTGATCTTTCGGTCATCAACCCACCGCGCCAAAGCACTATCGGCGAAAGCTCGAACTGGTACGGCCCGGCGCGCGTGCTGGTCAAACGCAAAGGTGTTTCTGAACCTACGCGCGAATTTGCCGTTACTGGACAAGCGCCAGCCACGCGGGTCAATCACGTTTGGCTGGAGGGGCTGGAGCCGCAAACCACCTATGAATATCAAGTGATCGTCAACAATGAGCCGTGGGCTGAATTCGAGCGCCGCGACTGGGTTTTTCGCAACAACAACCAACAAGGAATGTTTTTGAGCGGGAGGAGTTACGTCAACGAATTCACCACCTACCCGCGACCGGAGGCGGTCACGCCCGATTTTGCGTTTGCCGTGATTGGCGATCACGGCTGGGGCGTACGCAAACCGTCTGAAGCAGAGCGCCGGCAGCGTGAAATCGCGGAGGCGCTGGACGTAGCCGTGCGCACTAAAGGTGTGCGCTTTGTGCTGACGACCGGCGATAACATTTACGGGAAGAGGGATTTGCTGGGCTTGCACGACAGCGGCAATGAAGATTCCGATTGGTTTTTCACGCATTACCAACCTTATCGCTACCTTCTCAACCGCGTGCCGTTTTATCCCGCGTGCGGCAACCACGATACCGATGAAACCGAAAACAGCGACGATTACGACCAAATGCTCGACAACTTTTACATTCGAGAGCGGTTTCTTTCGAACAGCCGCGACGAAGGCGAAGCCGTCAAGGAAAAGGGACTGTTTTATCACTTCCGGTTTGGCCGCGACTGCGAATTTATTTCGATTGATTCCGCCAAGCCGGACGGGAATCCGCTCACGCCGCGCGCCTTTCAGCAACCGCTCAACCAACAGATGCTGGCGCAATGGTTGCCGCCCGTGACGGGTGCGCCTGCTGTTTGGCGCATTCCTTTCTTTCACCATCCGCCTTATGTGGACGGGCCAACGAAAAGGAACGACACGGCGGCGCAGCAACATTTGGTGGCGCGATTCTTTGAACCCGGTGGTGTGCGACTGGTTTTCAACGGCCACGAACACAATTACCAAGTCGCCCGTCACAACGGCATTCATTACGTGCTGAGCGGCGCGGCGGGCGATTTGCGTTCCGGCGCATTGCGGGGCGAGAGCGCCGCACACAACATCGCCTGGGCACCGAAACATCATTTCTTACTGGTGGAATACCGCAATCGCACGATGCACATCACGCCTTACGGCGAATTGCAAAACGGTCAACTCGCGCCGGTGCCGGTCAGCCCGATGAACGGGTCGGGCGCTACCTCGCCGCTGAAAGTGTCGTTGGTTTAATACGTTAACAAATTCGGCGAGGGAAAAAATTTCCCCCGCAAAGGAGCAGCACAATGAGCAATACGGCTTTTCTCACTTTGAATTTACTCGATGTCCGCCGCCAACCCGCGCCCGATCCGCAAGTGCGCATTCGCGCCGTGCGCGGCGAAAGCCCTGGCGGAACGGTCAGCACTTTTCCGAACCTGACGTTTCCGCCCGTGCCACGGCTGGAATTAAAGGCGTTTCCGCAGGTGCAGGTGCAGTTTCTCGAAGTCACGCCCAAACGCTATCGTGCTTGTAAGACGGATTTCTTTACATTGAGTGACGGCGAAGACCGCACCTACGATCTGCGTGTCTTGCGCGAGCCGAAACAGTGGAAAGCGCTATTTGCAGCGTGGAGCGCGCTGCCCGCCGATTGTCAGGAATTGCGGACGGTGTTGGATGGCTCCACGGTCAAACTAATGGGCGGCGCGAACCTGGGTAAATTTACCGAAGCGGCTTACGACCGCATCGGCAATCAAGTGACTGACAACCGTTCGGTTCACGCCAAAGCGGCGTTGCTGAATCTTTTCGCCAAGCTGCGGCTCACGCCCGAACCGATTGGCGGGCGCAATCCATGGTTTTCGTTCGTGCGCGAAATTTTGGCGATTGACCGCGAACGGCTTTACGCGCTGGTGGATGTGGAGTTGGGTGAGATCGTCAAACGCATCCGCGAGAAGCCGGACGATTTTCCGCATTACCGCCGCGCCGACAGCAGCCAGCACGGCGATAAAATCGCCGCTAATCTGCCGGACTATCGCATCTTTCGCAGCAAGCTGTTCAGCGTGAAAACCGATGAGCGCTTCGGCAATTTGCAATTGACCTGCGCCCCGGCGCAGAACGCCGCCGGTCAGGACGTGCTGATTCTGGATGCCGACATTGATGAAAACGGCGATTTGCTCAACCACCTGCTTGATGTGATTCTGCTTCATCCCATTAGTGGCGGCACGCATCCTTACGATATTCATGAATATCTCTTGCGCGCGCACACGAATCTGGCGCTGGGCTATACCTTGGTTTAGTTCATTTACATCGGCCTATCTTACGGTTCGGGCGGCGGCGTGACGCCCTTCAAACGCAGGTACGGTGAAAACTGCCATCACAGGTCGCACTCATCTGAAAACGGCTATAAACCGAAAAGGATTTTATTATGAGCTTCAAAGGCAAACTGAAATTTATGTTTCTCGATGCGCGTGGACAATCGTTCGCGCGCAAGGTGACGGTGGATCTCAAACATACCGTGCTTAGTCGTTCGCGCAGCTTCACCGTGAAACCCAACGAGATGCCGAACCTCGAATTGGAAAGCACGCCGGATGGTCGCTATTTGGTGCGCTGTTCCGCTGACGGACATCACACAGTTTCACAGTTTTTGCAGGTGCTGGACGGTGGCGCGAGCGTGCATGTATTCAAGCTGCCGATCAAAGCCAGCGAGGTCAAAAAAACCAAGTTTCCCGCGTTCAAAGACCTGCCTGCCAGCCTGAAAACCCTGCTGCAAAGCTCTGATAACGTAGCGGGTTTGGTGGGGAAGCAAGGCGCGGCGCTTTACGATGAATTATGCAAAGATGCTTTGGCCTGTGCGGGCTTGCTCAACATCCATGCCAAGATGCGGGCGACGCGCTTTCCCAACCAGACGACCGTGGCTGACGCGATGCAATCGCTGACACGGTTGCGCGGCGACCGCTTTTTCGCCAACGTCGCGCCGACCTTGCGCGATGCCGTGAAAAGCAGCATGGCCGTCAACACCTTCGACGAAGTTGACGGTTCGTTGCATAACCCGCCGCAGGGCTTTGACAGCGCCGACAGCTTCAAGACCCGTGACGCTTTCGGCAACCTGCAACTCACTTTCTTCCTCAAGCAAGACGCGCTCGAATTTCTCGTGGACGCTGACATTGATGACGCGCGCGGCCTCGGCCACGCTTTTCAGGTCATTGACCACGCCCTCTCAGGCGAGCAGACGCACCCGTTCGACATTCATGAAATCCTGTTGGCGCAACAAGGCGTAGACCCCGGCTATGAGTTGGTGATCTGAATCACCCGCAAGGCGAGATGCACAGGAGTGCGCTGCAAATTTCCTCTTGTGCATCTACGCCTGCATCGGCATACTGCTCATGCTCTGATGAAGCCTGCATCGCTTATCTTCGTGCCCCGAACATCAAGATGCAGTAACACGGACTTATGACCCAGGCACTGCACACAGCTACAATTCAAAGTGCCCTAAAAAGCTACTAACTCATCCCAAAAGTAGCTCGTTTCATCGTTAAAACCCGCACCCCGATCAAGCGTGGTTTCCTTGCTCTGCCGCCCTCATTGCAGAGTCGTCGAGATTCACCTAAAGGAGACCTGTCTATGCTTTCCCATCGTGTAATGCGAGCGACCTGCTGGCTCGCTTTGGCTTGCGGATTTGCGCTGTATTTGCCTGCGCCGCAACCCGCCTTGTCGCTCGTGTCGGCGCAAGCCAATGCTTCGAACTTCGTCACCATTCGTGAAAAGGCGGGCGTGACGACCACCAACTATCCGGTTCAATTCGCGCGTCCGTTTAGGCAAGGCGAGATCAAGAAATTTCCGCGCGCCGTCGTCAACGGCACGGCGGTGACGACCCAGGCCGATGTCAAAGCGCGCTGGGCGGACGGTACGGTCAAACACGCCGTACTCGCGTTTTATATTCCCACGCTCACCGCGAATAGCAGCGTGACCGTGACTTTCGTCAATCAGGTAAGCGGATTGAATGCGAACCCATTGACGAAAACCGAGATGCTGGCGAAAGGCTTGAATTTCAACGCGCGCATGGAATTGAGCCGCATGGGAACGATAGCTTCAGCCTCGGCGCGCGACCTGCTCAATGCCGACCAGTTCACTTATTGGAATCAAGGGACGGTGGCGACTTCGATCATTCTGGCCGATCACTCGCTGGCGCGCTCATTCGATATTGGCTTTGACGCAAACCGTTCGTTTCGCCCAATCTTTCACGCGACGTTCTGGCCGCTGTTGGGCAAGGTCAAAGTGCGTTTCATCGGCGAGGTGGCGAACACCGTCGCGTTGCAAGATCAAACTTATGCCCTCACGTTGAATTTGCAGGAGCGCAACCCAATCAATGTTTACAGCAAAGCCTCGTTCACCCATCCGGCGGCAACGCGCTGGACGAAAGAGTTCTGGATCGGCGGCGAGCCTTCAAAAATCGAGATCAATCACAACCTCGAATACTTGCGGCAAACGACGGCGCTGCCCAATTACGACACCTCGCATGTGATTTCAGAAGCGGCGATTCAAGGCGCTTACGCCAGTAATCTGGATAGTTGGACGAACGCTGCCAAAGATATTTTCGACAGCGGCAACCTGTTCAAGCTGATGCCGACGGCGGGCGGACGCGATGAGATCGGGCCTTATCCGACGTGGGTCGTACGCTGGCTTTACACCGGCGACGCGCGAATGTGGGAACAATCTGCCGGTAACGCTGAACTCTCGGCGGCTTTTCCGATTCACTTTCGCGAAGGGTTGGACGGACGGCTGTTCGACAGAAACGGCCCGTCGGCCCTGGGCAAAATACTCTCAATGACGGCGCGTCCGACGGTGTTTTTACATCGCGGCAATGCCTACATTGATTACAACTACACTGAGCCGGTGGACAAGATCGTACCGATCAACGGCACTTCGATGCTGGACGACGAATGGCTGCCCGATTGCGCGCACCAGCCTGATTATCACTCGGTGCTTTATACGTTGACGGGCGATTATTTCTTTTTGGAAGAAATGAATTTCTGGGCTTCGTGGA
>JANNUY010000112.1:0-5908 GCA_031414155.1 Acidobacteriota bacterium | reverse complement strand
GGTGCGCGGCTTCATGTTCGAGCAGACCGATCAGTTCTTCTGCGGTCAGCGCGCATAACAACCCCGACGAAAGCACCAGCCGCGCCCGTCCGAACCCCCACACAATCGAGAACGGATACTCGCTCATCACTACGCCGACGTTGAGCCTGTATTTCGCTGCGACTGCCTCGACGCGCGCCACTTGTTCTGCCGGAGGTGGCGCGGCATTCATTTCCAGCCGATCAATCACGCGACTGATGCCGAGATAACCACGCACACTTGACCAGAGCGCGAATGACGCTGCTGCTACTGCAAACAGCAGCGTGGCATACGCCAGTCCGGGTTCGAGCGCGGCTGTCACGTTGCCTAGCAGATGCAGTTGATGTTGCGGCGAAGGGTGCGATGCGGCAAAGGTCTGTTCGCCCAGCCAAGCTTGCGGCAACAGAGCCGCCGCAACCAGCCACGCGCTCACCAACGGCGGGAGAACAATGGCAACAGCGTAAACGCGCGCGAGCGTCAACGGATGCGGCTCCCACCAACCTTTGCTGACAGAGCCGCGCACCATCCAGGCCAGCGCGAAACAACCTACAGCTAACAGGCTGCTGAAGAAGATAAAGTTTTCGATGGCGGCGACGATCATGCTTTTGGTTGTTTCTGCGCGCGGCGCTTCTCGCGGATCAGGGCTTCCAGTTCGTCCAGTCGGCT
This sequence comes from Acidobacteriota bacterium, assembly GCA_031414155.1. Classification (GTDB taxonomy): domain Bacteria; phylum Acidobacteriota; class Blastocatellia; order RBC074; family RBC074; genus JACPYM01. The sequence goes on along the minus strand of JANNUY010000112.1, from coordinate 5,224 downwards.
TTCGTCGGCGGCGATCAAATCCACAAACGTCGAGAGTGCCGGTTGCGTGAACTGTCCGAGCAAAGCACCTAACACTTCTTGCGCCAGCCCGCGCTCAAACTCTTCACGGCTGTAACGCGGCGCATAGACAAAGGCTTTGCCTTGTTTCTCGCGCGTCAAATAACCTTTGCGGTGCATGCGGTCGAGCGTCGTCAGCACCGTCGTATGCGCGATTTCGCGGCGACGCAGCAAGCGTTCCTCTACCTGATTGACCGTCAAATCCGGTTCGCGCCACAGCACCTCCATCACAACGGTCTCAAGTTCACCCAGCACACGGCTTGCGCCGCGTGCATCGGGCTTGAAACCACGTAAAGTAATCTTGGGATGATTTCGCATAACACAATTTCCAGTTCCATTTATCAGGTTGGCAGCATGTTCCGCTTTCCAACTACTGTCAATAGTCAGTGTTGAAGGGGACGATCATGAGGCTTGGCTGCAAGCTGTTGTGGAAGATGAACAAAGGGCATTAAGAACAATTTGAGTAATCGTTCCCATTTTTTAGCCTCAAATTCATCCAACCCGAAGCTGACTGGTCGCTCACTCTGCCGCAAGCGAAATGTTCTGGCTAGCCGATCCCAAAACGAAAAGACGCTGGAATAATTGCTATCGGTTTCTTCTCGCAAGCGGGAGTGGTGTACGCGATGGATGGCCGGAGTCACGATTACCAGGCGCAACCAGCGATCTAGTTTCTCTGAGAACTGCACATTGCTGTGATGAAATAGAATCACCGGCATGAGCAGCATTTCATAAATCAATAATTGTCGAAGGCTGATTCCCAGCAGCGGAATTACGGCAAGTCGTAGCGCCGAAGAGAGTAGAATTTCTCCCAGGTGGAAACGGGTCGCAGTCGTAGCATCCATCGCCGCGTCGCTGTGATGTACGCGATGAAAGCGCCAGAGGAAGGAACTTTGGTGATTGGCGCGATGCCATAAATACATCCAGCCATCAAAGAGCAGAATCGCCCCCACGGTCGCCCAAACCGGCGGCAATTGAATCTGACGCAATAACCCGAACCTGTTTTGCTCGGCCCATAAACTCAACCCGGCAAGCAAGGGAGCAGCCAACAGCGCCGCAGCGATGGCATTGAGCCATCCCAACGTCAAATTTCGGATTACGTGGCGAAAACGATGCGGGCGGCCACTCGCCGCTGGCAACCAGCTTTCCCACGCCAGCAGCAGTGCCAGGCTCAGCGCAGCTGCCAAAGTTGGATAATGTTCCGGCCTGAGATTCATTGCCGACCTCTGGGGCGAAAATAGGCAATGACCAATCATCAGACAAATACTATTTTACTGATCAGTGGTATAAGCTTTTTCTGATGCTGGATAATTTCAATCTCTACCCTTTACACGTCTTTCGACTGGTCGCTCGCGGCGGCAGCGTCACGCGCGCCGCCCAGGGACTTTTCATCAGCCAACCGGCGGTTTCAGCGCATTTGAAAGCGCTGGAAACCGCCATCGGCGAACCGTTGTTTGAGCGCACGCCACGGAACATGCAACTCACGCTTGCGGGCGCTGTCGTGCTGGAACAGGTCAATCGCCTGTTCGCGCTGTATGAAGAGATACCTGCCGCGATTGATGCCATGCGAGGCCGCGTGCGAGGTGAAGTGGTGCTGGCGGCTTCCAGCACACCGGGCGCGTATCTGGTTCCAGAACTGTTGCGCCAGTTTCAGGAGCAGCACCTGGAAGCCCGCCCGGTCTTGCGCGTCGGCGATAGCGCGGAGGTGTTGCAGTGGTTACTTGAGTATCAAGCGCCGCTTGGAGTGATTGGCGAAATGAAAATGGGCGAAGAATGGCAAAGCGTGGAAATCGGCACCGATCTGTTGCAGTTGGTCGCTGCCGCAAATGATCCGCTTTGTCGCGTCAGGCAAGTAAAGCCTGAACATCTGCGGGGCCGTACGCTGTTGCTCAGAGAGCAAGGGTCAAGCACACGCGCCGGCGCGCAAAGTTTGCTCGGCGAACGCATCAAAGAATTTGAGCGCGTTGCGGAAATCCCAAGTCCCGAAGCCATCAAACGCGCGGTTGCTGCGGGGCTGGGCGTCGCCGTGCTCTCTTCGTGGGCGACGCAATTGGAAGAAAACGCGCACCTGCTGCAACCGGTGCGCGACCCATTACTGCGCCAGGCACGCAAGTTTTTTCTGGTGAAACGAAAAGATCGCACGTTGAGTGGCAGCGCCGCAGCCCTCTGGCAGTACCTGACCCGTGAGAAATCAAAGACGGCTTCAACTCAGCGGCAACGTAGTCACGGCAAATAAAACGAAGTGGGTTGGCAGAAAAACCCGTCGAATCAAGTTCTGTCGGTCACTCATTATCACTCTCTTTGTTCAATGATGTTTCTTCCGATTGCGGAAAATGCACCAGCTTCAGGTCGGCGCAGACAAAAGTGGCAATTGCGAACCGCCTGTTTCTGCGAGCAATCCTTTTTTGAGGAAGGGATAGGCTGAAAGCACCATTTGCTACGCTTGCATACAATATCGTGCAGGCAATGAGCGACTTCTTTTCTGCATTAAAACTTTCCTCTCCTCATTACCCTTGTGGAATCAGTCACTTGAGGATTTGGTTCGTGGCTGAGGTTTTTGGTACGCTAAATGCTTTCGCCCTGTCGTATTAGAGCGTCGGGACTTGAGCATTCTTACCACCCCTTTTCAAGCCGTCGGCCCATGAACCTTGAGGAGGAATTTATGTTGAACCACAAACTTTCAAAGATGCTAGCCACCGCAGCTTTTGCCGCAGCGTTGGTACTGTTGCCGTCGATGACAGGCAGCGCAACCGCCGCCGCACAATCTCGGTCTTATGGACGTGACTATTACGATGATGCTCATCACAATGATGATCATTACGATTCCCGCGATCATCAGCGGCGGGAAAAAGAGCGCCAAAAATCGCACGAACGCCGTGAGCGGCGCGACCTTCAACGGCATCAAGACGATGAGCGTTACAATTACGGCAATTCGCGGAGCCTGCGCCGTCATCAGCAGGACGAACGTGACGATTTGAAAGCGCACAAGCGCGGCGAGCGAGACGATCTGAAACATCATCAACGCCACGAGCGCAATGACTACTACGATGACAATTCCTATCGGCGCTCTAACCGTCGTCACTACTAAGCGCCAACCGCAGTTGAATAAATGCGCGCGATTTCAAATGGGCTGGTTCTTCGGAATCAGCCCTACGTGTTTTGTCGGTCAAAACTTGGTACGCCAAATGCCCAAGCTACGGCAGCAAACGTTCCCTTTGTCCCACAGACAGCGGGAGAAAATTCGCAACCAAGGAGTTGATCGCATGAAAAAATCTATTGTTGCATTATTCGCATTCGCCTTTCTGGCCGCCGTTGTAGCGACTGCTACCGTGCATGAAAAAGTGAAGTTGACCGGCTACATGGTGGACGTGGTGTGTTTCGCTGAAACCGCCAAAGGCAAGCCCGAAGCGGCCACTAAAGCCGCGGGCGAACACACGAAAGGCTGCGCGCTAATGCCGAATTGCGTCAAAGGCGGTTACGGCATTTACGCCGACGGCAAGTGGTATCCGTTCGACGCCAAGGGCAACGAACTGGCGAAAGTCTTGTTTAAGAAGACCGCTAAGAAAGACCACCTCAAGATGACCGTCGAAGGCATGACGCACGACGGGAAAGTGCTGGTCTCGACACTCACTGAGGCTCAATAAAAGGTGTTTAGGAAGAATAGAAGAAAAATGTAACGGTAGTGATTTTCAACATGCGGCCTTAGCGTTCGCCTGTTGATTTTGCAGGATTTACGAAGCTGGTTAACCATCACGCTGGATTGGTATAGTGATTTTCGCTGGTCCGCAGCCCTGTGTTTGCAACCCAGCCAATGCTTAGCGTTACATTTTTCGTCCACTATTCCCAAACACCAATTCCTTCGCGCGCAATTCCGATCACGATTCTCTCCTATTTTATTCATTGATCCCCAATGAACGAGGTTGCCCAGGTATCTCATTGTGGCGCAGCTTTGATGGGTAAACACGCGCCCATACATAGTCGTAGGCCATCGCAGGAAGTTCTTCTTTCAACTGAAAGTTATAAGCCTTCGGCCCGCCGACTCTGTTTTCATAGCTGATGATTTCAAACCGGAAACGTTCCGATTGGCTGAAGTTCTGAATATCGCCATAACGCCAGAAACGCGCGTCCGTCTGCGATTCAAAGACTACCCGGTCGGCGTAAATTTTGAGCGTGCCTGAACAACCGCCGAAGGTGTGCAGATGCTTCACTGGTATGGCGAACTGCGGCGCGCCTTCGCTCTGCGGCGGCACACTGGTCACCAGCGTCGTTTTCTCCAACAACAAGGCGCTGATCTCCGGTGTAATCCTTCCTTCCAGCAACCTGAATTTGAAGATGCGGTCGCGCCCAGCCAGTCGTTGCTGATCTTCGTAAGTCGCCAGTTCCATTTCGACCGGCGACACAACTGTGAGTTGCCGGATTTCGATGTACTCCCAAATGCGCGCATCGCGCTTTTCAGAAGTCTGGTACTCAATCCGCTCCGGCGTGATGACGAGCGTGCCGCGACAATTGCGCAGCGTGTGTTCGTGTTCGACTTGAAATGTAAAGCTCTGCGCATTGGCGAGTGGCACAAGCAAGAACACGCTTCCGACAACGACAACCCATCTCAAGACTTGCATACGCTCTCCTCTCATTTTGTTGTGGTGCGGCGTTGGCTCAATTGCGCCCGGGCAGCCAAAACCGCAGGCACATAATTTCGTGTTTCCAGTGGCAGCAGGCCGCGTCGCGCTATTTCGTCGAAATCACGAAGGCCAGTCTTGTTAATGACCCGCTGAACCTTTCCTTCGCCCCAGTTGTAGGCAGCGAGCGCCAGCTTCCAATCACCGAACTGCTGATAAAGATCGCGCAGGTATCTGGCCGCCGCACGTGTCGAATGTTCGGGATGCGTGCGGTGATCATTCTGTGGCTCTACCGTCAGGCCGTAGCGTGCAGCCGTTGCGGGCATCAACTGCCAGATGCCGCGCGCGCCTTTGGGCGAGAGCGCCTGTGGATTGAAGCCGCTTTCCACCAAAGCCACAGCGAGCAGTTCGACGGGAACCCGTTCTTCAGTAAGAATGCGCCCCAATGTATTTTGATAATCACCGTAGCGGGCAACCACATTACGGGTCAGCTTTCGCGCAGGCAGCGCAGTCTCGGAATGTGTAAGGGGCTTTGCCGGTGGTGCGGGATTCAA
>JANNUY010000111.1:0-2793 GCA_031414155.1 Acidobacteriota bacterium | reverse complement strand
GATTGCGGCGGGACAATGGCTCCGCCGAAATTGTCGATGAAGTACGATTGGTTGACTCCCGCTTTGCTGTAATTGACGCGCAGATCATTGCTGAGGCGCGCGCCGAACGTCATGGTCGCCCCCGCCGTGTAGGTGTCGGTTATATGATCAAGCCGCGCCACGCAACTGGCCGCGCAGAAACGCGCGCGTTCGTCCGTCACGGAAGGTGCGTGGTTGACGCGCCCGAACAGCGACAGTTTCGGGCCGAAGTTCTGGTCAATGCGAAAGCTGGTGGCGTCGAGCGAGGAGGGTTTAGAGAACGCGGCTTGATAGGGCGCGGCGTTCGGCGTGGTCGCCAAAGGCGCGCCGGTCGGCAGCGGGAAAGCGTTGAGAATATCGCGCAAGACACCGGTCGCACCTTGCCGCGCAGCCAGCGAAGGAACCTGCAAGGGCACGGTCACGAAGGGCGTCCGCAGCCGCACCCCTTCATACGAGAAGAAAAAGAACGTCCGATTGCGCCCGTCATAAACGTGCGGCAAACGCACGGGGCCGCCGATCACGCCGCCAAAATCGTTTTGCCGAATCGGCGGACGTTTCAAGTTGTTGGCATTGGCGAAAAAGTTGTTGGCGTCGAACTTGTCGTTGCGCAGGTACTCAAAGAGCGAACCGTGAAAATCGTTCGTGCCGGAGCGCGTGACAAGCTGAACCTGTGCGCCCGGTTGCCGCCCAAATTCCGGCGCGTATGTCGAAGTCTGGATCGAAAACTCCTGCACGGCATCCACCGAAGCCAGACTGGCCGTGCTGCCCTGCGAAGAATACGACGGCACGCCGCCTCCGGCGGTTTCATACAGCGTCGTTGAGGCCGACGAACCGAAATTCGCGCTGACGCCATCCACCGTGAAGTAATTCGAAGAAGCGCGCTGCCCGTTGACCGAAAACTGTCCGGGCGTGACCAGACTCGATGGCGTAACTACAACGCCCGGCGAAAGCTCTACCAGCGTCTGGAAGCTGCGCCCGTTGAGCGGCTGATTCTCTACGAACTGCCGATTGACCAGCGTCGCCACCGCTGGTGCCTCGCTGACGAGCGAGGCTTCGGTGATGGTGACCGTTTCGCCGACCTGCGCGACTTTCAACTGAATCCTGAGCGAACTCTGATCGCCGACGTTGAGCGCCACGTCAGGCAATTCCGCTGTAGCAAAGCCGGTGCGCTGCACCCTGATCTTGTAACGGCTCGGCAGCAATTGCGGCACGATGAAAAAGCCGTCGCTGTTGGTGGTCGTCTGTCGCTCAACCTGCTTTGACAAATCGGTAACAACAACGGTCGCACCGGCTACGACAGCGCCGGTTTCGTCGGTTACGGTTCCCGTCAAAGTGGCAGTTGCCGATTGCGCGAAGGCTGAAGCTGACAACAACAAAACCGACAACAAACTTCGCAGAATAGTCTTTGCCGTGTTCTTTGAATGGATGCTAAACATTGGGGCGTCTCCTTGAATGGATGTGTTTGGTGATCGGGTTAAGCACTGTCTGAAACAACCGCAGGGCGAAATCTAATCAGGTTAAAACTCAGGCAAGGTTAAAACTCAAGGCGTCTTCTCGATCTCCGTCGAATCGCCGGTTTGATGATCGGAGATTTGGAAGCGCAGAAATTGGTGAATGGCCGCGCGCGCTTTGGCGTTCGCGGTCGAGATGCGCACGCGTGCGCCTTGCGGCGTTTCTTCCACGTCGTATTTGATCGCCGCTTTACGCTGCTTCATCTCGGCTACGCCCAACGGCGTTTTGGCGTGAATCAGCATCGGTGCAGTGAAATCGCCAGCGGCGAATTTTTTGGCGATGTGTTGCAAATGCGTTCTGATCTGGTCGCGGCTGGCGGTGTCGGCGGCGTCTTTGGTTTCGACTTCGATCACGCCGCCGTTGGGCTTGAGGCGAAAGTGATGCGCGGTCTTCGCGTGCGAAAAACCCATCACTTTGTCGCCGCGTTCGTTGACGCCTTTGTGATGAGCCTCGTGTTCTTGCCCGCTTGAGGGCGGATGCTGATGGCCTGCCTGTTGATACGCCTTTGCGGCAGGTTCCGCGTTGAACAGCAAGAGCGTCGCCAGCGCCACACTGGCGCACCATTCAAGGTAGTTTCTGCTTGTCATCTTTATCCTCTGAATCGAGCTTTCGTTCGCGGTCTTTCTTTTAATTCTTCTTCTCCCGGCTGGGAGCAGGCGCGCGGCGCGATCTGCTCCCAGCCGAATTGATGCGCTGCCTGCTTACTCGACGATCAACGCGCCTTTCAGCATGTTCATCCCGCAGGCAAAACTGAGTTCGCCTTTTTCCTGTGCCGGCAATTCGACCAGTACTATCTGCCCGACGGGCAGCTTCGCGCTGATTTTTAGTTTGGGGAATACTACCGTACCGCCGCAATTTTCCTCATCCGTGCGCGTGAACGCGAGCTTGACCGGCTGTCCGGCTTTGACGGTGAGTTTAGCGGGCGTGTATCCATCTTTGCTCACGGTGACTTTGATCGCATCGGCGGGAATGGCGGCTTGATGATTGGAGTGATCTGCCGCCGGAGCTTTCTGCCCGCTTTTGACCAGCGCCATGATCTGGTTGTACTTCTCTTCGGGCAAGATGCGCACCAGATTCATCATTCCCATCATCGAAGCCGTCCAGCCCTGCGCAAGTCCCCAAGTTTCGGGTTTCACGACATCGTCATCCACAATCATCATCATCATATCGTCTTGCGGATAACCGGGAACTTTCTGCTTGTCCTCTTTTGACAGCGCAACGGCAGTGGACTGTTTCTTGACCAACGCCATCTGGCATTTCGGA
>JANNUY010000110.1:0-9955 GCA_031414155.1 Acidobacteriota bacterium | reverse complement strand
CAATCGTCGGCACCGGATTCTGCGCCACGTTGATGGTGAAGGTCAGCGGATTGGACGTACCGCCGCCACCACTGGCCGAGCCTGGATTGAATACCCTGACTTCTGCCGTACCCGCAGTCGCTACGTCGGCGGCACGAATCTGCGCCGTCAATTGCGTCGCGCTTTGAAACGTCGTCGTACGGTCTGTGCCGTTCCAACGGACGATGGCTCCGTTGACGAAATTGCTGCCGTTCACCGTCAACTGAAAGTCTGCATTGCCTGCGGTAATGGCGGCGGGGTTCAACGTCGTTATGGTGGGAGTCGGGTTGGGCTGAACTGAACCAGTAGCCTGATAGGGGCCAAGCAATTTGTTGCGATCAACGACCAGATCAAGCGGTAAGCCAGCGCCGAACGTGAAAGCGTTACTCAGCAAGGAGAATTGATAATTCCCATGAATAAAGACTTCATTGAATTGAAACCCGCCAACACTGGTGGTTGAAAGCGATTGATCAATCAATTCATCCGGCACTTTATCCAAGGGAACCACACACTTATCCAACGCCCAGCGCGTAAGCAACATTCGCCCGTTAACGGTTGAAGTCCCCAGACCGATAACCGTACCGCTTACGTTTTTGTTAGCGTATTGCGCCCAAAAATTCTCATCATCCAAAGCCACGCCACCACATCCATCCTGCAACGGGGTACGTGCCAAACTCGGAACTCTGCCCGACCCCGAAATCGTACGTACGGCAGGTCTATAAGTAACTGTGTCGCCACGGAAAACTCCCACCGGTGTTACGGTGTATGTGATGAGTCCACTTTGTTGGGCGGTGTCGCCGGGGGCAACTTGTGTTGCGGCATCAGGCTGAAGTGACGGGCCACCCGAAAAGCTTACGACCTCGCTGGAATAAACCAGAAAGGGAAATGAATTGGAGATACGTCCATCAGGATTAAGTACCGTGACAATGTTTATCCCTGAATTGGTGGTTTCGGGCGCACTAATCAGTACTTCCAGCACTCGTTCACCAGCAACTTGTGACGAATCGTAACAACGAGACGGACGATGTGCCTCTCCATTCCAACGAACCACCACGCCACCGCTTTGCGCGCAATCAGCGAAGCCCGTTCCCTGTACTGTCAGCGTAAAGCCGGAGTAATAACTCACTGAACCAGGGGAAGTGGTTCGAATAAATGGATTGCTACTCGGCACGACCTCCAGACAAAACACATTCGAGTTAAACCCATTTCCATTACCAATGACGAGCGTTGCCAATTTAGGAGTAGCCAGATCAGCGGCAGTAAGCGTCACATACGCAGAATAATAATTAACATATGTGAGTGGTCGCGATGCTCCATTCAAATAAGCCCCTAAATTACAGTTGGAGTAAGTTCCGGGTAACGGACTACAAAAACCATAACCAGATACTTGCAGTGTTAAACCATTCGTGCCGGCCTTCACGCTGGCAATGGGCGCGTTGGGATTAAGGTTGCTCCCCGTTATCACAGGCGGGCTTCCCCTTTCTCCGGTAATAGGCAACGGCTGAATCGGCAGGCAAAGAGAATTAGAAACCCGGCCATCAGGGTTGACGACCTCGACACTAGAGCCGCGAAGGGCACTCACGTCACTTGTATTCAAATTCAAACGCAACCGCGAAGCCGAGACAAAAGCCGTATCGGTGCGCAATGAGCCATTCAACCGCAACCGCGCCCCAGGTTGAAAATACAAACCGTCCGCCGTGATTTGCACCGGTTGCCCGATAGTAGCCTGCACGGGCGTAATCTTATTCAAAGCAGGCACGATAACCGGGGCTGTCACTACAAACGTGACAATATTGGAAAGCACATTCGTCGGATTGCGTACTTGAACCGTCGCCGTTCCGCCATTGGCAAAATCATTGGTCGTGGCGGCAAACACGATTTCCGTCGCCGTGCGCGTGCGTACCGTGCGCGACGAGCCGTTCCATAAAACTTCGCTGGAATTGTTAAAATTAATGCCCGTGAGCGTGATGTCGAATCCCGCCGAACCTGCCGAAGCCGAACCGGGGCTAATGCCGCGAATGTTGGGGACGGGAGGCGGCGGAGGCGGCGTCAACATCAGCGGGACTGGTCGCACCGGAACCCCGTTGCCACTGGGCGTAGTGACTGAAATGCTTACGACACCTGCATTCGCCACATCCGCCGCCGTGACCGCCGCGTTCACGCGCGTCTGGCTTACCAACATGGTGGTGCGCGGCTGCCCATTCACCAGTACGCTTGATTGTGCCGTGAAACCTGCGCCGATCACGCCCAGCGTAAACGCCCCCGTTCCTGCCTGCCTGGTGTTGGGAGTAAGCGAAATATTTTGCGACTGAGTGTATTCCGGTAAATCAGGGAAAAGATATTCCCCGTTGCCTGATGGTTCGATGGTGATGTCAAGCCCTGCCGTGGATTGCAAGCGCACGCTTGAAAAGACGCCCGCCGTTGCCGCCGTCGTGAACCCTTCGCCATTCACGTCAAACACCCGTCCCGCAATATTGATCGTAGGTTGCGACAGCGCACCGCCTTCAGGAATCAATAGTTTGCTCAGGCTGGGAACCCCATTGGCGAACAGGGTCACCATCACTGGACTATTCGAGAATGAGGCGGGCAGCGCCACTGAAGCATAGCTGTTATTCGTCCAACCGCGTCCGGCTGCCGGATCAGGCGTTAGATAAGTCAGTTGGCCACTGTCCAGGCCACGAAATTGAAGCACCGGTTGATTCGTCGCTGAGGCCGCAGCGTCACCGCTGGTCGCTTCGGTCACGCCTTGAAAGCGTATGCCTGACGCCCTAAATGCGTATCCGTGCCCCAGCCATTGCACATCGGTCAAAGCCGGACGGATTCCGTCGGCAATCGTGCCCAGATCGTAACTGAACAACTCAGCGTCACCACGCACCGTATTGATGGTGTCGAACACCGTACCGAACTCATCGCAAACCAGACTTTGACCGCCTACGATTAAGACATCGCCATTGAGCAACAACGTTGACGTATGAGCTTCACGAAACTGACTCATGGGCGGGGGAGAAAAATACAAGCCGGTTCCGGGGTCTATGGTGGGATCGAATTGCTGCGCATCGCGGCGCGTCGTAGCCAAACACTTATCACTGCGCGTGAAACCGCCGGTGACTAACACTTTACCATTCGGCATTAAGGTGGCTTCGTGTTCCTGCCGACTATCGGGTTGTCCGGTGGTCGTCCAGGTTCGATTGGCTGGGTTAAAGACTTCGGCGCGATTAAGCGAAAAGACGTTGCCGCTGCCTGAACGGCCTGAATCTGCCAGCACCAAGCCGTTGGGCAATAAAGTGGCGGTATGACCATGCCGCGCAAAGTTCATCGTGCCATTCGCCACTCTGGTATTCGTGGTGGGGTCAAAAATTTCCCAGGTGTTCTTGAGCGTGCAACCTGAATTCAAAGCGCCAAAATTGCCGCAATTCGAACTCGAACCTCCCGCAATCAACACCCGTCCCTCATTGAGCAAGGTGGCAGTATGATTTTGCCGCACCTCCTGCATATTGTAGGAAGTCCATTGACCATCGGCGGGGCGAAAGGCCTCCATCGTCAACAATGACGGGCCGCTAATGTTTCCGCCCGCCACCAGCACGCGACCATCGGGTAACAGCGTGGCAGTATGAAAAACACGCGCCGAGGCCATCGGTTTCGCCAGGGTCCAACTGCCCGTCGTCGGATCGTAAATTTCGGCGCTATTCAATGCGCCACCATTAGAACCCCCCACAATTAATACGCGACCGTTCGCCAACAAGGTGGCTGTGTGTAGAAAACGCGCTACTTTCAAATTCGCGGTCGGCGAAAAAGTACGAGTCGCAGGGTTATAAATTTCGACGTTATCAGTGGCGGCGTAATTCCCGGCGGCGGCGCTGCCACCGGCAATCAATACGCGGCCATCAGGTAACATTGTCGCTGTATGCGAATGGCGCGCCGTCACCATTGGTGCTGCCACGGATTGCCACTCACCGGTCGTCTCGCCGCCATTCTCAAATATCTCGACCGTTGCTAAAGAGGCTGACCCGTCGTTGCCGCCCGCCAGCAAAACCCGACCGTTAAACAAAATGGTAGCAGTGTGATCCTTACGCGCATCGGGCAGCGCGCCTCCAGGGGGGCGCGTAGCTACGGCGGCAAATTGCTGCAAGATTGGGTTGAATAATTCCGCCGTGTTTAACCCGCGCCCACTTGCTTCGCCATAGGCAATTAACACGCTACCACTCGGCAGCAACGACGCCGAATGGCTGCGCCGCGCCGTTGTCATCACCACCTGAAGCGCCTCAGACTGCTGTGCGTGCGGGTCGTAAATCTCAGCGGAATTCAACGTGTCTGCGCCTGTTGAGGAACCGCCCGCCACTAACAGCGTTCCGTCAGTCATCAGTGTGGCACTGTGGCTTTGTCGCGCTACGTTCAACGAACCCAGCGACAAAATAAATGTGCTTGTCTGAGGGTCAAAAATTTCGATTTCGCGGATGCTACCGGCTGAATTCCCCCGTCCGCCAATCAAAACCAGCCGCCCATTGGTTAGCAAAGTCGCCGTATGCTCGCGCCGCGCCGCCCGCATTTTTTGCGCAGGTTCAGTCCATTGCCCGGTTCCTTGATCATAAAATTCAAAACTATTGAGCGCTCCGCTCGCGTCTTCCCCTCCGGCCAACAACACGCGCACCGCGCTGTTTAATTGCGGATGCCCCAACAAAGTGGCCGTGGCTAGCGCCCGACGACGACGCAGGCTACCCGTAGCCATCCACTGATTCATAACCGGATCGTATATTTCGGCACTATCTAGATATCCATTCTGATTTTGCCCGCCTGCCACCAGCACGCGCCCGTTTTGCAACATTACGGCTATGTGGTTGAAACGCGCCGTCGCCATTGGCGGTACGCTGGTCCAGCGACCATCCGCCGGATCGAAAAGCACCGTCGTGTTCAGCGGAGTGCCGCTGTCACGGCCCCCAACTAACAAGACTTTTCCATTAGGGAGTTGCGTGGCTGTATGGTTGCTGCGCGCACTGGGCATGCTGCGTCCAGCCACACTTGGGGCTAACACCGATAATCTGGTCGCAGACTTAGCCGCGCCCTCTTCTTGCCCTTTCTGAGCAAAAGACGCCTGTGCCTTTACCCGCGAAAACCAAAGGCTGCTGCCCCACAAACTGCTGGCCGCGAGAACAATGGCGGACAACCATAAAATTAAACGAGCTTGCTGAGTTTTCATCATTCCCTCCTATAGAAAATGGCTTTACGTTGTTTCAAAAACTGTATTTCAGCCCAAGTTGCACTCGTAACCCAGGGGTTACTGTGTCAGTGGCTTTTCCAAAACCCGACGCTTCGAGAAAGCGCACAGGGATAGCGAAATTTGCTTGATTGAGTAAATTGAAAATTTCGACGCGCAAATTCAGGCGACGTTGCGCGCTAAATAACATCGCTTTGTTAATAGCTAAACTGATTTCCGCCCAGCCTGCGGCACGAAAGCTATTACGCGCCACTTGCCCGTCCTGTCCCGCAGCAGCCAATAGCCCGGTCAAGTTGGTTGTGTTAATTTGAATCGGCTGCCTTCCGTTGCCCGTTGATAATAATCCTGTCCTGGTATTTAACCGGTCGGTTAAGTTACCGTCCAAGTTAATGTCGTAAATGCTGTTGACCGTAAAAGGCTGGCCGGTTTGCAAACGTCCCAGACTCGCCAACTGCAAGCCCTTGAATAACCAGGCGAAGGGCTGATGTTGCGCCCCTAAGGCAGAGAGGTCATACGTTAAGGTATAAGTACCCCGATGCCGTATGTCGAAATTGGCCGGGCCGCGTTCCCCCGCCAAAGTCAGGCTGTTTTGCGGCAAATTGTAAGCCCCAGCCAAATCGAACACGTCTGACACATCATCGCGCGCCGAAGACAACGTGTAGGAAGCTTGTGCTTGCCAGTTAGTCGCAAACTGGCTGCGCAATTCAACCTGCAACGAGTTATAGCTTGAATTCGCGGACGAAGAGAAAATGGTATACGAACCAATGCCGCTGCCCACGACTCGCCCATCCTGACAAAGCCCTTTCGTGGACGGCGAAGGTAAACATGCTCTGCCAGAAACCGCAGGAATGGTGTTGGCTACCGAAGTAAAACTCGTAGGAACGATATTGATGCTCGGCCCCAGGTTCGGCGTAGAAAATCGTAATAACTGACGCCCTTGCGTCCCAACGTAAGCGAACGAAATGCTCGCCCTGCGATTTAACTGCTGCTCAAAACCAACCGAATAATGATAGGCGACTGGGTTTGATAAGTTACGTTCTGGCAGCGTTACCCCTAAGGCACTGGGAAAAAACGCACTCAAGCGGCTGACGAGTTCCGCCAGACTAACTTGGGGGTTAAGGCGATTAACTGAATTACTGGCGACAATGGAGTTAGGCCCAATATCTGTGATAGCAGGATTCAGATAGGTCAATCGCTGTTCTTCGCTCGCGTTGAAAAATAATCCGCCTAGGTTTAGCGGAATAAAGTTGGGGAAAACATTACGTGACTGACTCACGACCGCGCCTAATATCTGGTCATAAAAAACGCCAAACCCTGCACGTAACACAGTCGTGCGGTCTTGCCCCAGCCATTTCGGCGAGTAAGCCAAACTCACGCGTGGCCCGAAGTTATTCCGGTCGGCGTCATAAATTTGCGTGCGCCCCCCAATTACGTCTCGCAGCCTCGGAACCAGCGCCAACGCGGTCGCGTTGTTAAAGGTATTCTCGATGCGTCCCTGGCTTTCACGCGGTACGGTATTAAATTCGTAACGTAAGCCGTATGAAAAAGTCAGGTTAGGGCGGATGCGCCATTCATCCTGTGCGTAAAAATTCTGCTGATAAAATCGCAGGGCGATTGCTGTTTCGTTTTGCCCATTGGTTAAGGTAAGAAAGAAATTACTGGCAGCGCCAAACGCCGCCAAATCCTCCGGTTTCACAAAGGGGAATAAAGAATTATTACTCAATGGGCGAAAGCTATTATTCGAAGTATTGAATTCCAGACGCGGCGCTCCGTTAAACGTGGCTAACGGGCGCGCCAAGCGGGGCACATCGCTATTTAATTCCGTACGTCGCACATCGAATCCGAAGGCCAGGCTATGATCGTTTTTCCGCCAGGTTAAGTTATCAGCGAGTTGATAAGTGTTATTCACGCGTGCCTGCGGAAAGTTATAAACATCAACCCCTACCGGACTGTATCCTGCAATATTAATTTGCCCCAGGGCACCACCCAGGCTTTCAGTATCACGGTTCGCTACGCTGGCATAGGGAATAAAATCCGTATTAGGAACTCCCGCACTCGGCCCTCTCGTATTATTGGAAAGCACCGGAGCATTCAGCAAAAACGGAATGTTCGGAAATTGACGACTCGGCGACGAACACGGCAACGTCAAGCTGCTTGAATAAATAAAACAGTCCTGGTCGCGTACCTCAGTAAAACGTAACCGCGTTCGTCCATACGAAAAGCGAAGCTGGTTAAATACGGGTTGCACTGCGTTAGGCTCACTTAGCTGGCTGTGATAAAAAAGCGAGAGGTTTTGGGTACGCACCTCTGGTTGGAGCGAAGAAAAAATCGCTTGCCCAGTAACAGGCAAGATGCGTTCATCATCGGTGAAATTATAACGACCGGTGATACTTTGTTGTTTATTTCCCAGCTTAAAATTTTCATCTAATTTAGCGGAATAAACCATCCCACGGGCACGCGCAGGTAACGTTTGCGTGTAGGTATTCGCGCCATAAATTCCATTGGGATCGTTAGCAAAAGGGAAATAACTGAAAATAATATTGCCATTGGCGCTGTTAGGCTGTGACCGCACCTCTCTGCCGGTAAAAGGATCACGGAAAATACCTGTAGCCCCAGTGCCGAAGGCCCCGCGCTGTTCGACCGTAGGTACGGCAAACGACGCCTCCTGTCGCGCATTGATCACTTGCCCTTCAGCAGAAAGGAAATAAAAGGTGCGCGCTTTTCGCAAAGGACCTCCCAATGTCGCCCCCCACTTTGCTAAGGTAAATGAGTCTTCGCCACCGCTGCCGTTTTTCACCGACAATGGGCTGCCGTTCAACCTGACTTCCTGGTTATTGCCAGCGCGCAATGCCGTCAAGGCATCGCCTCGCGTTGAGTCAAACGCACGCCGTGCATTGAGTTGGCTGGAATTGAAAAAGCCATAAAGGTCGCCATGCAGCTTACTCCCGCCCGATTTTGATACCGCATTTACGATAGCACCGATATTCCTTCCGAACTGTGCCGGAGCCAATAACGTAAATACCTGGTATTCCCTGATAGATTCGATGGGCTGCGGAATCAATGCCACGAACCCTTGTCGTCGCACGCCGATGTCTTCGTCGTTGTTGTCTGAGCCATCTACCGTGAAGTTGTTGGCGCGCGAACGCAAACCGTTGACCGCGAATTGTCCCGCCGTACCTACTCCCGCACCCTGTCCTGGCCCCGCGACTGAACCCAGAGTTTGCGGCGGGGGTGCTACGCCGGGTAACAACAAGGCGAGTTCGTCAAAACTGCGCGTGAGTGTGACGCCGCCCAGCGGCAACGCGCCGATTTGCGCTTCGCTGAAAGACCCGCTGCGCCGTGCGTCAGTCGTGTTAAGACTGGCGCGCAGTGCCGTTGATGCCGCCGCCGTCTGCGGTGAAGCGGGAGTCACCGTTGGCGTACCGCCTACATTGGGATTTGTCGGAGTTGGGTTGGTCGTCGGGGGAGTCACGAGAGGCGGATTTACGCCCGTGGGCGTGACAGGTGCGGCAATCGCTGGATCAAGACTCACCGGTACAGGTACGACTTCACCGGTGCGTGCGATCCTAAGCTCTTGAACGACTTCGCGCGCCTGATAACCAACTAAAGTAACACGAATACGATAAAAACCCGGCGCGAGTAACCCTTGATAAAACCGTCCGCGGGCATCGGTTTGGTTAGCGAAGCTCAAACCCGTTTCGAGGTTCACAATTTCTGCTGCCGCGTTCGCTAACGGCGCGCCCGTCAAGCTGTTAGTGACAGTTCCTTCGAATGCGCCGGTCACTGTGTCTTGCGCCAAAGCGCAGGCAGGAAGCCAAAAAAACATTAGGGCCAGCACTATTGAGTATGGAGTTTTCATATGTGGGGTTTGATTTGGTGCTAGTACCTCATCACGATGGTTGTGAGGGGTAAAGCCGTTTCATTTTCTTCCTGGCGTTTTCAACGGAAAAGCGCCAGTCAATCGTAACTTGCTGTTCGTTCCATTTCTTCTCTCAAGCAGCGATTTCTTTGACCAGGGTTCCCTGATCGGGAATGCGACGGTCAAGGCATTGACCTTGCAGCACACTCAATTAAAAATGCGGTATTTTGAAAAGTGTCAAGGCATTTCCGAACCCGTGAAGCCGGATTTTGAGCGATGCCCTCCACTGACCAGTAAAGCCTTTTCCAACGCGATTAATAGAGAAGTCTTGAACTTCAATTGTGCTGTAGCGATTACGAAATGCTCCCGGTGCTGTTGGGAAACCGAAGACTACGCCCTTGGCAAAGTACATTAGCGGGCGCGAGTGAAAGTTAATCTTATGCGAAGTCAAGCGCGAAAGCCAAGCGATCCGTGTTAACCGGTGCAGAGAGTAACCGTTCAGATGGGGGGTGAGGTTACGGCGGCAATAAGCTGGGTGGTGATATTTGTGTAAGCGCGGCCGTGCAGGCTTGGGCGAGGTATTCGAGTATGTTGCGCTTTTGTTGGCGCAGTGTGGTGATGGTCGTCAGGATGCGGGCGACGAAGGCGCTGCCGGTCGCGCTTTGCGTGCCGAAGGATTTTCGCCGCCACAAGACCGCACGGCGTAAAGGTCGCTCGGCGTTGTTATTGGTGGGTTCAACACCCTCTACGCGCACAAAAGTCCAGAGCGCATCCCACACCTTGAGAATGTGCTGTCAGGTGTGGCGCGTTTTTGCATGGCCCAGTTGGCTCCCCGCCTGTAGCAGCTTTTTGATTTTGGTTTTAAT